>JBOGUE010000595.1:0-4473 GCA_050695955.1 Thermomicrobiales bacterium
GGTTGAGACCATCGCTTCCGTTGACGATCGCTCCTTCCGGCTCCAAACGGGTCGCGAGGACGCGGATCGCAGCCAGGCGACGTGCGGCATAGATCTGGCGAGCGCTGGCAAGCGCCGTGTCCAATAGTTCGTCTGACAGGAGGTGGGCGAGTGCCCGCTGTGAAAGTCGGGGACTCCAGCCGTCCGTGAAGCTCTTGGCTTCCGCAAGCAGGTAGCGCAATCGGGGACGGGCGACGGCGACCGCGATTCGGATGTCCGGGGCAATCGCCTTCGCAAACGAGCGAATATAGATAACCCGTTCCGACATCTGGGGCTCATTCAGCAGTGAACCGGGACGTGCCTGCGCGAGATCGGCAAACTGATCGTCCTCGATCGCAACGGCACTTGGAAATGCGGCGAGCACGCGTGCCAGCGCCTTGCGCCGGTTGGGAGACCAGGAGGCTCCGAACGGATTCTGCGCTCTCGGCGTGAAGAGTGCGGCTTGCGCGCCCGCCGCGAGCGCGGCGCGCAGGGCGTCGGGAACGACGCCCTCGTCGTCCACTTCCATTCCCACCAGGCGAAATCCCATCCGCTCAAAGGCATCGAAGACGGTCTGGTAACCAGGTTCCTCGACCGCGACAATGCGCGGCGCCGAACTCGACAAAGCCGACACGATCGAGAGCGAGAGCACCATCAGCTGTTGTGCGGACGAGCCGATGACCATCTCTCCCCCAGCGGTCAAGATGGAGTCACGTTCCAGGCGGGGAGCAATCGCCTGAACGAGCGGCGCCACCGGCTCGGGACTGGCGTATTGCAGATCCAGATTGGCCGTTTCGTCGAGGGCCGATCGCCAGGACCGTATGAAGATGTCTCGTAGCAGCAGGCTGGGATCGGGCTTGCCCGAGGTGCAGTCCAACGCGGTCGGGTGGGCGGCTCTGAGTCGCGCCGCGGAGGCGAGCACCGCACGTCGCCGCCATGGTGTGCGCGGCACGTCGACCGGCAAGCCTCGCGATGTCGAGGCGATCGAGCGCACCGCGACCTGCCCGGCGGCCGACACCTCGCCGGGGCGACCGACCACGAACGTGCCGCGGCCCACTTCGCCACGCGTCCAGCCACGCTGACTCAACAGCTGATACGCGGCGGCGACCGTTGCCCCGCTCACACCCAGGTCCGCGGAAAGTCGCCGTACCGGCGCCAAACGCTCGCCGGGGGCAAGCCGTCCCTCGGCAATGGCCCGCTCGAATGCCGCGGCAATCGCCTCGTGCCGGTTCAGCCCGCCGAATGCGGTCTGCAGGCTGTGTCGGTCGATGTGCACATCCATGTCGCGCTCCCATTACCCCTTCATACATACAAAATTCCTGCGCACTCCGCGGGAATCGACGCGCCATAAGCCTCAAAGGCGAATACGACCTGACGACCTCCATGCCCTCTATTCGGCGAAAGCGTGCCAACGAGCGTCGAGTTCCTCGGCCCCGATGCCGCCACAGAATACGTGGATGCGAAACCGATAGCGATCGGTCTCGCCAGCCGGAATGGTCCACGATTCCGCGATACAGCGACTTGGGGAGATGCCGAGTTCGTTGTCGACCCGCCACGTGACGGGGTGGGCCGGGTTCGTCGGATGGTCCATGATCGCCATTCCCGCCCAGTCGACGCGGCCAGCGATCGGCATGCTGACGGCGACCCAGCGAGCGCGCTGCTTCTCAGCGTCGCCGTTGGAGCGGCCCTCGCTGTTGGTGGCGATGCCGCCCCGTCCCTTCGTGTACGGCATCCGCAGGAACAGACCGCCGGCCATGTACTGACCGATCTCGATGTCGACCTCGGCCTGCAACTCCCACCCGATTTCGAGGTCGAATGTCGCTCCGTGATCGACCAGCGTCCAATCCTGTCGTTCGGAGATGAGATGGGTGAGATCCGGCGCCCGCCACGCCGTTTCCAGACTCCAGTGGACGGTGTTGTCGGAGACGACCGGTTCTGCTGACAGCGCCGGATGAAACGTTCCGTCTTGATCGGACTCCTTCCAGTATCCGATGCCGTTCACGAGGTTGAACCCGGTGTACAGCCCGTGCTGCCAGGGGTGGTGCGATGGCGCGTCCTCCGTGAGCACGCCGACGCCGTCGGGCGCGATGATGGGGTGGATCGACGGCCGCCGGCCGGTGGCGATGCGGTGTGTCAACAGGGGACCACCGCTCTCGCGTTCGACACGCAGTTCCTGGTTGTTGGCGATGACCCGTGTCCTCAGTCCCGGCAGCGCCGGCATGTCGATCACCTCATTCTGACTCGATGAACCGGTCGCGGCGTCCTGGGACAGACGCCGCGGCAGACACCCGGGAGATTCGACCGCTTGGAATGTTATAGGAACCAGTCGTCGCGATCGCCGCCTTAGTCGCGCAGGCCAGAAATACCGCCGTCGATCGCGAAGTTCGCGCCGGTGACGTACGACGACTCGTCGCTGGCCAGGAAAAGGAGCGCGTAGGCAATCTCGCGCGGCTCCGCCTGTCGCCCGAGCAACGTGTGGGGCGCCCCGGCCGCTCGCATCGCCGCCTCCGCCGCTTCCATCGTCTCGCCGGTGCGCTTGACCCGGTTGCGGATGTGGTAGGGCGTCAGCGTCGGCCCCGGCGAGACGGCATTCGCCCTGATCCCTTGGTGAGCATGATCGCAGGCCATCGACCGCGTTAGGGCCAGCACCGCGTTTTTCGTCGCATCGTACTGGCCCATGCCCTTGCGGCCGACGGTTGCGTTCGCCGACGACACCGTGACGATGCTGCCACCGCCGTTCTGCGCCATCTCGGGAATCGCGTACTTGCAACCGTAGGCCACCGCCAGCAGATTGACCCCGATCACGAAGCCCCACGAATCGACCGTTGCCTCGGTTACCGAGCCATGGACACGCACCGCCGCCACATTGGCCAACACGTCGAGCTTGCCAAATTGGGCAACGGTCTCACGCACCGCGCGCTCCGCCTCGGCCTCCTTCGTCAGGTCGGCGGCAACCGCGACGACGCGTTCGCCCCGCGGATCGATGCCCCGCGCGGCGGTCTGGGCGGCGTCTCCATCGAGGTCGACGATCGCGACCCGGGCGCCCTCTTCCCAGAAGAGGCGGGCGGTTGCTTCGCCAATGCCGCCACCGCCGCCCGTCACCAGGGCTACCTTTCGCGCGAGTCGCTCACCCATGCCGATTTCCCTCCTCCCGTCGTAACGAACGCATCCGGTCGATCTGGCGCGGCCCCACACCATCGAGGGTTCGCGGGACAATCACGATTAGCACAATACTGATGCAATCCGTGGTGCGCTTGTACCATGCGACCAGCAACCGGTCAAGCTCTATGCAGGTTTCACAAATTGTTGTGACCAGCGATTCTATCGTGAAACCAGATTGATAACGACGGATGTAAGGCGATGATATCACATAGGTGTCTGAGAGACGCCATCCTCTCTAAATGAGTTTACCAGGACATCGGTTCACAGTCTAGATGGGATGCGATAGGGTGGACCAAGATTCAGAATGTTCTGGTCTTATTGTTCTGTCGATTGCGCTAGAAATGCGGAGTCGACCGCGGGTTGGCATGACCGTGGCTTCCGGCGCGAACGCCGGGCCCGCGCGGAAGCATCGAGCAGTCGCGCGAGGGAGGGTTCTCGAACGAAAGGCGGCGGCGACGAAAGGAGAAGGTGAAGCGGCGGCAGAGCGGATCCGACGGCACGAATGAGCGTTCTTCGTTTCTCCGGCCGAAGGAGGTCACATGACTCATCACAATGAAGCCGACGTACGACACGGTAGGACACTCAACCGCCGACAGTTCGCGGCCATGGCGCCGGCTGCCGCGATGCTGGGAGCCGGCGGCTCGCTTGCTACCCTCGTCACTCGCACCGCGGCCCAGCCAGCAACGTTCAACGAGGCGCCGATGCTAGCAGAGCTGGTGCAGGCCGGTCAGCTACCGCCCGTGGCGGAGCGGCTCCCGCCGGAGCCGCTCGTTGTGACCCCGAAGTCGGTGGGACAGTATGGGGGCACCCTCTTCGGTGGGTCGATGGCGCCTGAGACCACGAGCGACTTGCAAGTCGGCATGGTGACGGGCCTCTTTCGGTTCTCGAACGATCTTGCCGAGACCTTCCCGGAAGTCGCAACCGGCTACGAATTCAACGCGGACTACACCAGCTGTACGATCATACTGCGCCAAGGGATCATGTGGTCGGACGGACAGCCATTCACCGCAAACGACGTCATGTTCTATTTTGAGGACTGGCAGTTCAATCCGGAGCTCTACCCAACGGTACCCGGCCAATGGATCGTCGGGGGCGAGCGCATCGGCGTGACGATGATCGACGACTACACCCTGCAGTTCACCTTCGCCGTGCCGAACCCGGCCTTCAATCTTATCCACTACTCCGGCGCGCCAGTCGAACCGTGGCGACCCCGGCACTACGTGGAACAGTTCCATATCACCTACAACCCCAATGTCACCACAGAGGCAACGGACGCCGGCTACGACAGTTGGC
>JBOGUE010000596.1:0-8637 GCA_050695955.1 Thermomicrobiales bacterium
GATTACGCAGACGCCGATCAGCGGCCAGATCACGGCGGTGTTGCCGCACACGCTGGAGCTGACGTTTGCGGCGATCATCCTGGGGTTGGTCACCGGCGTGCCGGTCGGCGTGGTGACAGCGGTGCGACGCAACACGATGACCGACTACGCCGGGCGGATCGTCTCGCTGGTCGGATTGTCGCTGCCGGCGTTTTACCTCGGCATCCTCCTCATCTATTTCTTCGCGGTGCAAATCGATCTCTTACCGGCGGTCGGCGCGGGGGATTTTTCCGACCCGAGCGACAATCTGCAAAAGCTGGTGCTGCCGGCGTTGACGCTGGGGCTGATCGAGACGGCCTACATCGCCCGCATGACCAGGTCGGTGATGATCGGGGTGCTCGCGGACGACTACGTGCGGACGGCGCGGGCGAAGGGGCTAGCGGAGTGGCTGGTGCTGGTGCAGCACGCGCTACGGGCGGCCTTGATCCCGATCGTGTCGCTGGTGGGTATCTTCGCGATCAGCCTGATCGGGAGCTCGGTGCTGGTGGAGGAGGTCTTCGCGCGGCCGGGGCTGGGCAAGCTGATGGTCGGGGCAACTAAGCAGAAGGATTACACGGCGTTGCAGTCGATCATGGTCGTGTATGCCTTAATCATTGTGTTGATTAACATGGTGGTCGACATCATCTATACGATGGTCGATCCGCGCGTCAGGTTCGGCTGATGGCTGAGGCACAGGCGGGGGCAGCGCGGGCCACGGCGGGGATGCACCAGGTGCGAATCGTCTCGCAACGCGAGCGTGCTTGGCGCACCTTTAAGGAAAACCGGACGGCGGTGATTGGCCTGGTGATGGTGCTGGCGATCATTATCATCGCGCTCACCGCGCCATTGATTTCGCCCTTCGACCCGTTGGAGCAGGATGTCCCCAGTCGCTTGGAGGCGCCGAGTTGGGACCACATTCTGGGGCGGGACGACAAGGGGCGGGACATCTTCTCGCGGGTGATCTACGGGACCAGGATCGCCTTGCAGGTCGGGATTTTCTCGGTGCTGCTGGGCGGGACGCTGGGGACGGCGATGGGGCTCGTCGCCGGGTACTTCGGCGGCAAGATCGATTCGGCCCTGATGCGACTGACCGACGTGCTGCTGGCGTTCCCAGACCTGATCACCGGGATGCTGGTGCTGGCGGTGCTGGGGCCGGGCTTGTGGAAGATGGTGATCGCGATCGGGTTGACGATCGCGCCGCGATTTGCCCGGATCTCGTATGGGCCGACGCTGGCGATCAAGAACAAAGAGTTCGTCGAAGCGGCGCGCTCGATCGGGGTGCAGGACAGGCGCATCCTGCGGATCCACATCTTGCCGAACATATTGGGCGACTTGTTGGTGTATGGCAGTCTGTGGACGGCGTCAGCGATCCGGTTGGAGGCGAGCCTGAGCTTCATCGGGTTAGGCGTACCGCCGCCGACGGCGACCTGGGGGCAGATGATCCGCGAAGGAACGATTCACCTCACGGTCGTGCCGTGGTACTCACTGGGACCGGGGATCGCGTTGCTGATCGCGGTGCTGGCGTTCAACTTGATCGGCGACGGGTTGCGGGACGTGCTGGACCCGCGGTCGCGGGCGTAGGCTACGAGGCGGAAGGCGGAAGGCGGAAGGCGGAAGGCGGCGAGATCGCGGTGATCGTCGGGATAGGTCGGTCAACGGGCGCCGCCCGGTGGGATCGGGCAGGTGTGGTCATCGGACGCCGCCCGGCATTGAAATACCGGGCTCATTCCCGGAAGTCGGATGAATCCGACTGCATGCGGACCGGGTCCTCAGATCGTTTGGGCAGAGGCGATGAACGAGATCCCGCGTAAGTTGGATTGGGTGCCGGATGCCCGAGAAATGGGGCGTGCGGAGGTGCGGGTCGACGAATCGGCGCCGGCGTCGGCGGACGTGGTTGTCGTCGGGGCGGGGATGTTTGGGGGGGCGGTGGCGTGCCATCTGGCGGAGGCCGGGATGGGCGTCGTGGTGGTGGAGCGGAGCGATTTCTGCGGGGAGGCGTCGGGGGCGAACGTGGGGTTGGTGACAGTTTCGGCGAAACCGATGGGACCGTTGTTTGATTTAGCGTGGATGGGATTGCAGCGGTACGACGGGCTTGAGGGGCGGCTGGGGCGGCCGATTTGTTTCCGGCGGCCGGGGACGATGAACCTGGCGACGACAGCGGCGGAGCTGGCGGAGCGGCGGGCGCTGACGGAGGCGCAGCGGGCGCGCGGGTTGGACGTGCGGCACATCGACGGTGATGAGGCGCGGACTTTGGAGCCGTGGTTGCCGGCAGCGATGCTTGGCGGCAGTTTTTGTCCGGTGGATGGGGCGGTCTATCCCTTCGAAGTGGTGCGGGGGTATTTGGCGAAGGCGCGGGCGTGTGGGGCTCGACTCTTGACGCAGACCAAGGTGACCGGCGTCATGTTGGAGGGCGGCCGGGTTGCCGGCGTCGAGACGACGCGGGGAGCGATCCGGGCACCGTGGGTGGTGAATGCGGCCGGGGCGTGGGCGAACGAGATCGGCGCGATGGTCGGAGTGCCCACACCGATGGTTCCGGTGAAGGGGCAGGTGCTGGTGACGGCGCCGCTGCCGGTGTTTCAGCACACGCGGCACGTCGTGTTCGGAATCGAGCCGGCGCTGCGGCAGATGCCCTCGGGGAATGCGCTGATTGCGGCGACGATCGAGCGGGTGGGGTATGACAAGCGGCTAACGGCGGGCACGATCAAGGCGTTCGCGCGGGAGATCGTGGCGTTGCATCCACGGATGGCGGCGGTGCCGCTGATGCGGGGGTGGGCGGGGTTGCGGCCAGGGACTCCGGATGATTACCCGATCTTGGGCGCGTCGCGGGCGGCGCCGGGGTTTGTCGTGGCGACCGGGGCATATAGGAGTGGGATGTTGTATGGGCCGGCGGTTGGGGAGTTGATTGCCGACGAGATATTGGAGCGAACGCCGGCGATCTGTCTGGATCCGTTTCGGCCGGAGCGGTTTGCGGCGTAGGCGTTAGGCGTTAGGCGCTAGGCGTTAGGGCGCGCATCGTGCAGGTGCGCCACAACCGACCGTTTCGGCAAGGGAGGACTAATCGGCCGCTGTCGCGGCGTGTCGCCCTACGGGCGACGGGGAGCGGAGTTGCGGCGCAGGTCCCTCCCCGACGACGTGGAGACGACAGGGCGGCGCAGATTTTGCGGCGGTGCCGGTTGAATGAAACCGACTTTGGTTGAAACTCGTTAGGCTTAATGAATGCCCGAAGGGGGTGGTGAGGGTGCGCTTGCCACCGATGGGGCATAGGGTGAAGAGGTCATTGACGCGCTAGGCACAGACTGGCAGGATGAGCGGGACACCCCGCGCGTTTCAGTCGCACCGTTCGGTCTCCCGTATGGACCGTGGTCCCCGCCCCCAAATCGGCGTCTGCTGGGTCACTCGGGAAGGGTCCTACCTCGGTGTCGCGCCATTACTACTCGCCATATGCCACTCACCGCGGCCCGTCGCGCTGGCCGTGGGTATTCGTGTTCGTGCTGCTGCTGGTCTTCGCCGGGGCGGGGAGCGTGGTCCTTGCCCGCGACTCGGTCGAGCGGGTGATCGATGTCGATCGCGCGCTGGAACGAGTTGGATTGGCTGACGAAAGCGATCCGGCGCCGGATGAGCCGGCGGCGCTAGCGCAAGACGACCCGTCGCCGACCGCCAAGGGGGAGAATGAACCGGCGACGGCTGAGGCATCGCCGGAACCCGACGCCGGCGAGGATCAGCCGGACCCCGATGCGGCCGCATTACCGAATCAGGACGCTGAGGGGGAAGGCGAAGGCGCGCCCGCTACGACCGTCGCCCAGGTCGATGCCGAGGCGAGTCCCCAAGCGACCGAGGTCTCCGAAGGCGAAATGGCGGCGGCCTCCGAGTCGCCGAACGGGTTGGTCGAGCTCTTCGGCGCGCTGTGGGCCGCGGGCGACTACGACGGCCTGTACGATCTGATCTCGACCGAGGCGCAGGGGGCGGTGACCCGGGAGGATTTTGTCGCTCGATATCAAGGGATTTCCGATGAGGCGGGGTTGACGTCGGTGGAGATGGCGCGGACGGGGGAGTCGAACCTGGAGGCGCAGGTGCCGATCCACGTGGCGATGGAGTCGCGGCTGGTTGGCCCGATCGAGCAGGACAACACGGTGCAGCTGGTCAAGGAGGACGACGCCTGGCGGGTGGCCTGGACGCCGTCGTTGATCTTCCGCAACCTGGACGACGGCTGCATCCAATTCAGCGGGGCGGAGATGCGGCGGGGCAGCATCCTCGATCGGGACGGCGACGAACTCGCCTACGACGGTCCGGTGAGCCAGGTGGTGGTGGTGCCGGGCGAGATCACGGACGAGCAGAAGGTCTTGCGGGAGTTGAGCGAGCTGCTCGACATGCCGCGGGACGAGATCAAGGCGAAGTACGAAGGGCGGGCGCCGGACCAATTCTGGGTGATCAAGCGGATTGCGGAGGCGGATACGAAGGCATTGGTCGATGTGCTGGGCGAGCTGGACGGTGTGCGGCTCCAGCAGACGACCGGGCGAGTCTATCCGCTGGGGGCGAAGGCGGCGCACATCACTGGATACGTCACGGCGGTCACCGCTGAGGATATGGAGCAGGATCCGGCGGGGAAGCTGGGGCCGGATGACCTCGTGGGGCGGGCCGGGATCGAGGCGGCAGCCGACGAGATGCTGCGCGGGGTGCCGGGCGGTGACTTACAGATCGTCCATTGCGGGTCGCGCAACGAGCGCGAGGTGATCGCCAGCAAGCGAGCCGAGCCGGGCAAGGATCTGACTCTAACGGTTGACATTGATCTGCAAGAGGCGGTCGACGCGGCGTTGGGCGACGTGAAAGGAGCGGCGGTTGTCGTCGATCCGCGGACCGGCGGCGTGCTGGCGATGGCGAGCCACCCGAGTTTTGACCCGAACTGGTTCGTCCTCGGATTCTCCGACGACGACTGGGCTTACATCAACGACGAGAACGAGCGGCCGTTGCTGAACCGGGCAACGCAGGCGGCGTATCCGACCGGCTCGATTTTCAAGGTGATTACGGCGTCGGCGGCGATGACGGAACTCGGCTACACCGGGCAATCGGAGATCGAATGTCCGCGGCAATGGAGCGTGCCCGGCACGTCGCAGGTGTGGCGGGATTGGACGGACGACGAGGGGTTGCCGGCGCAGGGGGTGCTATCGCTGCACAATGCCATCGTCCAATCGTGCAACACGGTCTTCTACCAACTCGGGTACGAGCTCGACCAGAAGGACAACGAACTGCTGCCGCGGATGGCGCGGGAGTATGGACTGGGCGAGCCGACCGGCATTCCGTACCTGCCGGAGATTGCGGGAACGGTGCCCGACCCGGAGTGGAAGCTGGAGGTCGTGGGCGACTACTGGGCGACGGGCGACGGGGTCAATCTGGCCATCGGGCAGGGGTTTGTCGAGGCGACGCCGCTGCAGATGGCGATGGTCTATGCGACGATCGCGAACAACGGGTCGCTGCTGCGGCCGTACATCGTCGAGTTCGCGAAGGAACCGGGGGGCGGATCGGAGATCGTCGGGGAGCGTAAGGGGCGCAACAGCGTCGACGTCAGTCGCGAGAACCTGCGTGAGATCCAAAGCGCGTTGCGCGATCAGACGAGCAACGGGTTCGGGGCGGGTTCGACGCGAGTCTTCGGCGACTACCTGTACCCGATCGCGGGCAAGACGGGGACGGCGGAGAACCAGCTCGACCGCTCGGGGAAGCCGCATTCATGGTTCGCGTCGTTTGGGCCGTACGGGGAGCGGGCGACGATCACGTCGATCGTGATGGTGGAGAACGTGGGCGAGGGGGTGTCGTACGCGGCGCCGATCACGAAGAAGATCTATGACGCGTATCGGGAGACGGATTTGGCGGCGGCAGTTGATTCTGGGTGAGATCGGGTGTGAGAAACCGGGGCTGAAGGCCCGGTCTACGCATGACGAAGTCCCGCCGGGCCTGTGGTGATCTGGGCTGTATTCAAGTTATTCGCGTAGGTGTGCCTTCCCACCTTCACAGGTAGCCTGCAAACCTTGCCCGCGTTGGCGGAGGGGTGTAGGGTGATAGCCGGTCAATTGCCGTCGATGCATGGCGCCGAAGTGGCGCGCCCGGTTCGGCCGCTCTGGCGATCCTGAACCCGTCGGCGCAACTGCATACGCACAAGGGGAAGGAGAAGCTGATGCGGCGCGCTGCCACGTTCGGGTTGTGGTGGGTACTGATCCTGCTCCTGCTGCTGGGCGGGAGCCCAGCCCTCGCGCTGGCGCAAGAGGACGCGACGCCGGAGGCGACGGATGCCCAGGAGGAGGATGCGGGCGACACGATCGACCGCTGGCGGGTGCAGGCACGCCTGAGCCCGAGTCTCTTTGGGCCGGAAGATGGGACGATCGATCACGATCCCGAGCGCGTCGGCTTAAGTCCTGCCGGCGTGAGCACGAAGAACTTCTATGCCCGCGCCACCTTTCTCAACCCGTATGACGCGGCGGATCAACCGTTCGACTACGGCTTTTCGTTCCGCCGTGGGCGGGACGCCGCCTTCAACCTCTACTTCCTGGCCGGCGAAGGATGGATCTTCGACTACGCGGGGACGACGGTCGACTCCGGGCCGGTGGATGGCTTCGAGACGCCTGCCGGCGCGCCCAACGAACTCGAAGTGGCGGTCGTCGGCGGTGAGGCGTACTTCGCCGTCAACGGGGATCAGGTTGCCACAGTCGACATCTCGCGGCGGGATGTGAGCGGCGACGTCGCGGCCGGCACGGCGTTCACCAACGCGGGAACGCAAGAGGGGGCAACGACTCCGTTCGAGGCGTTCCAGGTTTGGTCGCTCGACGGGGCGGTGGAGGAGGAGACGGTCGCGTCCGATCCGGCGGGGTCCGAGCTGCTCGACGCGGGGCGGGAGGTCGCGCAACAGGACCAGGCGACCTTTGGGCCGGAGAACGGCGACCTGACCGAGAGCGGGCCAGAGGAGAGCGTGCAGCTCGAGTCGGCTGGGGTCGACGTCGCCGATTTGTACCTACGGTTGCGGGTGACGACGCCGCGCGAGGAGACCGAGCAGCCGTGGGATGTCGGGGTCGGTTTTCGCGACGGCGGGGAGAACAATCAGTACCGGCTGACGATTGCCTCCGATGGCACTTGGTACTACTCGGTCGGGGTCGAGGCGGCCACGCGGGCGGGCACCTTCGCCGGGTTGGAGACAGCGGCAGGCGCCGTCAACCTGATTGAGCTGGCAGTCGAGGGGACGACTGCCGGCCTGGCGGTGAACGGCACGCACATCGCCACGTTTGAGCTCGACGGTGGGCCGGCGAGCGGGAACGTGTGGATCGCGGCCGGGCTTTACCTCCTGGACGCCGAGGCGGGTTCGACCACCGCATACGAGGACTTCTCGATCTGGTCGCTAGGGGCGGCTCAGCCCGAGACGCCGGAGGCGGAGGAGAGCCCTGAGGCCGAGGTGGCCGAGGGCGATGAGGCGACGTTCCTGCAATTGCTCGACGCGTCGCGGGGGCAGCCGAGTATCGCGGGGCCAGAGGCGGGCGAGATCCCGCACGACTCGGAGCGGGTGATCATCCATGAGCTCGACGTCGACGTGCAGGATTTTGTGGCCCACGTCGGCTTCACGAATCCCTATTCGACCGACGAGGGGTCGTGGGACTACGGCATCGAGTTCCGTTTGACAGACGAGGCGCACTACCGGCTCTACGTGACGTCGAACGAAGAATGGTTCCTAGCGTTGGGCAGCCAGGAGATCTTGGAACAGGGCGAGGTGACGAACCTCGACACGAGCGAGGGCGGCTCAAACGAGTTGGACGTGGTCGTCTTCGGGGACGTGGCCTATTTCGCGGTCAACGGCGAATTCGTGACGACGATCGACGTCTCGGGGCACACGCCCGGCGGCGACATCGCCGCCGGCACGGCGTTCCTCGAGGGGAATTTCATCGAGGGCGCGGCAACGCCGTACGAGGAGTTTGAAGTTTGGGAGTTGGTCGAAGGTGAAGGCGGCCCGGTCGAGACGGAAGAAGCGGGCACGCCGGACGCGACCGCGGAGCCGACCGAAGAACCGACGGCAGCGCCGACTGAGGAAGCTGAGACGCCGGAGGCGTCGCCAGTGGCGGGCGAGCCGACCTACACCAGTCCGGCCTATGGCTTCTCGGTGAGCTGGGACGAGAGTTGGACCGAAGTGGCGCGGAGCGGTGAGAACGACGTCGACACGGTGCGGATCGACAACGGCGTCAGCACGGTCGACTTCTACGGCTACGGCACGGCGCAGACGCCGGGCGAGTGCGTCCAGTCCGAGTTCACGCTCTTCCAGACGTCGGAGGGGTATAGCGACGCGCGGGTGGTCGAGGACGAGAACGGGCAGGAATTGCGCGTTGAGGAGGACAGCCGCGCCTGGGGCGTCTTCGAGTTCATATTCACCGGGGAGGGCGGTGAGCTGACCGACTTCACGGCGTACGTCGAGTGCCGGCCGATTGTGCAGGGCGAGTCGATGCTGCTGGTCGTGCAATACGTGCCGTCGGATCAGTTCGAGGATCAGGCGGCGGCGCGGGAGGAATTGCTCGCCACGCTGCAGTTGCAAACCGGTGCGCAGGAAACAGTCGAGGAGACGGCGACGGCTGAGCCGACCGAGGAAGCGACCGA
>JBOGUE010000597.1:0-9120 GCA_050695955.1 Thermomicrobiales bacterium
GACCTGCGGCCGGCGGGGAGCGGAGTCCGGCGCAGGTCCCTCCCCTACGACGAACGCTCGCCTGCTATACTCACCCACCAAGCTCGACCGGCGGGAATCCCCGCGATGAAACGGCGCCAACTGCCAAGACGGAGCGGCCTCAGGCGAACAGTGACCGAAATCACCCCGCACCCCAACCAGCCCCTCCAGCCCCTGGAAGCGCGCCTCAATGCGCTCCTCTCGGAGCCGGCGCGCCTCTCCGTGGCGACCGCGGAGTCATGCACCGGCGGCGGCGTCGCCCATCGCATCACCTCCGTCTCCGGCAGCTCCGTCTACTTCCTGGGCAGTATCGTCGCCTACGCCAACTCGGCGAAAATGTCACTGCTGGGCGTTCCCGAGGAGATCCTGGAGCGCCGCGGCGCCGTCAGCGAAGAATGCGCCCTCGAGATGGCTGAAGGCGCCTGCCGCGCCTTCGGCGCCGACATCGCCGTTTCCACCACCGGCATCGCCGGCCCGAACGGCGGCACCGACCGCAAACCGGTCGGCCTCGTCTACATCGCCGTCGCCGGCCCCCTTGGTCTTGCCTGCCAGGAACATCACTTCCCAGGGAACCGCGCCGCCGTCATCGCCGCCGCCGAAGAGTCCGCCCTCGACCTCCTCCTCACTCACGCCGAATCCGCCAGCACCCCCCTCCCCAGGAGCACCCGATGACCATTTCCTAACGCCTAACGCCTAACGCCTAACGCCCAACGCCTTCCGCCCAAGGAGCACCCCTTGTCCACCCTCTACGAAAAAACGACGCTCGACAACGGCGTCCGCGTCGTCACCGGCCCGATGACCGGCGTCCGCTCGACCGCATTGATCTTCTATTACGGCGTCGGCTCACGCTACGAAGTGCCAAAGGTCGCTGGCGTCTCCCACTTCCTCGAGCACATGCTCTTCAAGGGCACCGAGCGCCGCCCCGACCCGATGCAGATCTCCCAGGAGATCGAGGGCGTCGGCGGCATCCTCAACGCCGCCACCGGCCGCGAAGCCACCAACTATTGGTGCAAGGTCCCCAGCAGCCACTTCGCGCTCGCCTTCGACGTGCTGGCCGACATTCTTCGCAACTCCGTGATCGATGCCAAGGAGCTCGACAAGGAGCGCGGCGTCATCGTCGAGGAGATCCGCTCGATCAACGACTCCCCTGAAGAGTTGGTCCACGAGGTCATCGACGAGGTCGTGTGGGGCGAGCAGGGCGTCGGCCGCTCGATTGCCGGCAGCGAAGAGACGGTCGGCGCCATCGACCGCGACGCGATGCACAGCTTCTGGCAGCGCAACTACCGGCCGGACCGCCTCGTCGTCGCCGCCGGCGGCGATGTCACGCACAAAGAAGTCGTCGCGCTCACGCAGCGCTACTTCGGCGACCTCGGCGCGGACAGCTCGCCTGATGAGTATCCGCTGACCACCAACGACCAAGCCGAGACCCGCATTCGCCTGATCGAACGCGACACCGAGCAGGCCCACCTTTGCCTGGCCATGCCCGCCCTTCCCTACAGCACCGAACGCCGCTACGTGCAAGGCACGATCGAGGCCGTCCTCTCCTCCGGCATGAGCTCGCGCCTCTTCCAGGAGATTCGCGAGAAGCGCGGTCTGGTCTACTCGGTCTATGGCTACTTCCGCCCTTACGCCGACGTCGGCCAGGGCGTCGTCTACGCCGGCACCGACCTGGAACGAGTCGAGGAGACAGTCGGCGCCATCGTCGAAGAGCTCCGCAAGCTGCGCGACGAGCCGGTCCCCGCGGAAGAGCTGCGGCGCACCAAAGAACTCCGCAAGGGCCGCCTCCAAATGGGCCTCGAGGACAGCCGCTCGGTCGCCTCCTGGGTCGGCAGTCAGGAGCTCACGTACGGCGAGATCAAGACGCCGGAGGAGGTTATGGAGCGCATCGAGGCTGTCACCGTCGAGCAGGTGCAGGAGCTAGCGCGGGAACTCTTCCGCGCCGACCGCCTCAACCTCGCCCTGATCGGCCCCTACAGCGACCCGCAACCCTTCGCCGATCTGCTCCGCCTGCCGTGAGCGAACCGGAGTTCCAGCCGATTCCGCCCGACCGCGACGAGGAGGCGGCAAACATCCTGGCCGCCGCCTCCTTCGAAGGCGCCATCGAGCGTGGCCGCGACATCCTGGCGGAGGCCCGCGCCGCGGAGGATGCGCGCATCCGCGGAATGTTCCTCGATGATCGCCTCGTCGCCGCGTACATCCTGCGAAAAACCGGCATGGCGAACGAGATCAGCCACATTGCGGTCGCACCCGACCATCGCCGCCAAGGGTACGGCCGCTCATGTCTGGTCGATGCCGTCAAACTCTCGGGCAAGCGCCCCCTCGTCGCCGAAACAGACGACGAAGCGCTCGGTTTCTACAAGGCGTGCGGCTTCAAGCTCATCGGCCGGCGCCGTCATCCCAGCGGCGCCATGCGCTACCGCCTCGGCTGGCACATGCCCGGCCTCCGCCGCCCCGTCCCGGATCGTGGCGGTGACGGTTGATGCGGAGACCCGAAGACAACCCCCGTCATGCCGATCGCCCCGCCCGTCATGCCGATCGTAGAGAGGAATCCCGCCTGCATCAGACGTACGGCACGATTCCTCGCCGCTGCTCGGACTGACGAAGGAACGTTCAGCCCCCTTCAGGGGGGTTCGTTGGGTCAGCCCGGAGTCTTTAGCTCCGGGCGAGGCCGGCAAACCGGCCTCGATTTGAGCAACACGCCAATCAGATCCGAGGAGCGCAACCCCATGCTGCCCAAAGTCAAATACAATCGTCCATCCCAACACGAAATCCCACCCCACCAAGCCCGCACCGCCTGGGAAGCCATCGTCAACCTCGCCCTCGCCGAAGACATCGGCACCGGCGACATCACCACCCTCGCCACCGTCCCGCCCGGCACAACAGCCCGCGGTACGCTTTTCGCCAAAGCCGACGGCGTCATCTCCGGCATCGACGCCGCCGCCTTCACCTTCCACCGCGTCAACCCATCCATCACCTTCAAACCATGCCTCGCCGATGGCGACCGCGTGACCAACGGCACGACCATCGCCGAAGTCTCCGGCGATGCCCGAAGCCTCCTCACCGCCGAGCGCGTCGCCCTTAACCTCCTGCAACGCCTCTCCGGCGTCGCCACCGCAACCGCTCGCTACGTCGACGCGGTCGCCGGCACGACCGCACGGATCGTCGACACCCGCAAGACGACCCCCGGCCTGCGCGTCCTCGAAAAGGCAGCCGTCCGCCACGGCGGCGGCCACAACCACCGCGTCGGTCTCGCCGACGGCGTCCTCATCAAGGACAACCACCTCGCCGCCATCGGCAGCCCCGACCGCGTCACTCGCGCCGTCCAGCAGGCCCGCGCCCTCGCCCCGCACACCCTCAAGATCGAGGTCGAGGTCACCACCCTGGCCGAGGTCGAGGCAGCTGTCGCCGCCGGCGCCGACGTCATCCTCCTCGACAACATGGATCTCCCCGCCATGCGCGACGCCGTCCAACTGGTCGCCGGCCGCATCCTCCTCGAGGCCTCCGGCAACGTCCGCCTCGACACCGTCCGCGCCATCGCCGCAACCGGCGTCGACCTCATCTCCGTCGGCGCCCTTACCCACTCCGCCCCCGCCCTCGACATCAGCCTCAACTTCGACCTGGGAGGCGGCTAGTCCGATCCTTACCCCGTCATTCCGAGCACGGCCCACGACGGGACGACTCTTCATTCCATTCGGCAAGACGGGACGTGGGAAGCTGCTATTCCGCCTGCACTAACTCCCGTGCAACCGCGTCCGCGCTCAACCCGACCATGAATCCGAGCGGCGCATTCGGCCGCACCATCTCCATTCGGCGCTCCAACTCCTCCTTGGCCGCGTCGGATAGCGCGGTTCCGCCGTCCAGTAGATCGCGGACTGCCGCGCAGTAGGCCAGGACGTAATCACGGTGCGCGCTAAGCAGCTCCGGGCCATCCGGCGTACCGTGTCCGGCGTAGAGTGTTGCCATGCCGGACAATAGCGGCCGGAATCGCTCGACATTCGCTAGCCAGGACAGGATCTTGCCATCGGCCAGATAGACATGGGTACCGTTGAAGAGAAGATCGCCGACAAAGGCCGCGCTCGGATCGGTCTCCATTACCCAGATCGCGTTCGCGTCACAATCCCCTCCCGCCCCGATGTCGAAGACACGGAAGGCGACACCGTCAAACTGAACCGCCTCCCGATCCGAGACAATCCGATTAGGAAAGGTCCAGTCGTCGATCCACTCCTCTCCGAACACCGGTTTCCACTGCGCCCGCTTCGGTCCTTCGAACGCGCGGGCAAGTTCCGCGACCGATTGGGTAGCGAGGATCGGAACGTCCGTGGAGCCGATGAGATTGCCGATCCCGGCGACATGGTCCGGGTGCGCATGAGTGACTAGTACGGCCAGTAGCGGTTTGCCAATCGCGTCGAGGCGCGCCCGCAACGCCCGGCTCTCGCTAACCGTCAATGTGCCGTCGACCGCCACGACCCCGTGCGTTGTCTCGACAAGGTAGGCATTGGCGAAGATCCCGCCCGCGCCCGAGGCATGGACATGGACATGGACATGGATACATGGGGCGGAAGGTGTCTGGTCCACTACGAAGATCCTTTTCACTTTGCATCGAACGCCCGCGTGGATCGGTCGCGACCTCTGCTCATCATCGTAGGGACACCTGCTACCATCGGCAAGTACGCACAATAAAGTGCGATACGCTCCGGGAGGAAACGACGATGCCCCAACCCAACGTCTTTGACCCGAATTGTGGCTCGCGCCGCGTCCTCGAATTGATCGCCGACAAGTGGACGGCGATCGTCGTCTACTCGCTGGCGCGCGGCAGTTGTCGCTTCGGTCAACTCCAGCGCGACGTCGGCGGCATCTCCCACAAGGTGCTCACCACGACGCTGCGTGAGCTGGAACGGGACGGCCTCGTCCAACGCACCGTTTACCCGGTCGTGCCGCCTCACGTCGAATACTCGTTAACCTCGCTGGGGGAAACACTCACCGTGCCGCTCGGCGCAATCTGCCTGTGGGCCGAGACACACCTCGCCGAGGTTGACGCCGCCCGCGCGGCCGAGCCAGACGAGCCCATAAGCCCACCCGATGTCCAGACCGTCGATCTTGCCGCGTATGCTGCAAGGTCGACGTGACCAGTGATGGCCGCATAGGAGATCGATGGGACACGGCGGGCGAGGAATCGGCAGGATGATGGGCGCGATGGGCGGGGGGCGGCCGCTCCCCGAAGGCTACGACCGTCCAGTCGACCGGCAGACCGTCCGCCGCGTCGCCGGCTTCTTCCGTCCCTATCGCGGCCGCGTCGCCCTCACCCTCGTCGCCATCCTCGTCGTCGCCGCCCTCGGCTTGATCAACCCAATCCTGCTCAAACTCACCATCGACGACGCCATCGGCAATAACGACCTCGATAAGCTCTACCTCTACGTCGGCCTCATGATCGCCGCCCCCATCGTCAGCGGCCTCATCGGCGTCGGCCAGAGCTACCTCAACACCGTCATCGGACAGCAGGTCATGCGCGACCTGCGCGGCGCCCTTTATGCCCACCTCCAACGAATGCCGCTTCGCTTCTTCACCGCCACCCGCACCGGCGAGATCCAATCCCGGCTCTCGAACGACGTCGGCGGCGTCCAGCGCGTCGTCACCGAAACTGCAACCAGCGTCGTCAGCAACTTTGCTACCGTGATCTCGACCGTCATTGCCATGTGGGTGATTAGCTGGGAACTCGCCCTCATCACCCTCGCCTTGCTCCCCGTCTTCCTCTTCCTCACCTACCGCGTCGGCACGATCCGCCGCCGGCTCACCACCGTCACCCAACGCACCGTCGCCGACATGACCTCGTTCATCGAAGAAACCCTCTCCGTCAGCGGCGTCCTGCTCACGAAAGTCTTCGGCCGCGCCCAATACCAAACCGAACGGTTCACCGACGAAAACACCCGCCTCGCCGGATTGCAAGTCCAGCAGCAGATGCTCGGCCGCTGGTTCTTCATGATCGTCGGCACGGCCTTTTCGATCACGCCCGCCTTCGTCTACCTCTTCGCCGGCCACCAGATCATCAACGGCGACGGCGCCCTCTCCATCGGCGACATCGTCGCCTTCACCACCTTGCAGAGCCGCCTCTTCTTCCCCCTCGGCCAGCTCCTCAACGTTCAGGTCGAAATCCAAGGGGCGCTGGCCCTCTTCGACCGCATCTTCGAGTACCTCGACTTGCCAGTCAGCATCGCCGACCGCCCTAACGCCATCATCCTCGCCCCCTCCTATGTCAACGGCCGCGTCCGCTTCCGCAACGTGACATTCGTCTACGACGAAGGTTCGGAGGCGGACGACGGAAGACGGGAACCGGAAGACACCGACACGTCTTCCGCCTTCCGCCTTCCGCCCTTCGCGCTCACCGATCTCGATTTCGAGGTACAGCCCGGTCAGTTGGCGGCCCTGGTTGGCCCAAGTGGTTCCGGCAAGACGACGACGGCGTTGCTTGTGCCGCGACTCCACGACGTGACGTCGGGCGCGGTCACGATCGACGACGTCGACGTCCGTGACATTGCGCTCTCCAGCCTCGGCCAAATCATCGGCATCGTGACCCAGGAAACCTACCTCTTCCATTCCACCATTCGGGAAAACATTGCCTACGGCAACCTCGACGCCACCCAGGAGCAGATCGCCGCCGCCGCCCGCGCCGCCGCCATTCACGACCGGGTCATGGAGTTGCCCGGAGGCTACGACACCGTCGTCGGCGAGCGCGGCTACAAACTCTCCGGTGGCGAGAAACAGCGCGTCGCCATCGCCCGCGTTGTCCTCAAGGACCCGCGCATCCTCATCCTCGACGAAGCGACCAGCGCCCTCGACACCCGCTCGGAACGCCTCATCCAAGCCGCCCTCGCCCCCCTCATGCGCGGCCGCACCACCATCGCCATCGCCCACCGCCTCAGCACCATCCTCGCCGCCGACCTCATCCTCGTCGTCGACCGCGGCCGCATCGTCGAACGCGGCGCCCACCCCGAGCTCCTCGCCCACAACGGCCTCTACGCAAAGCTGTATCACGAGCAATTTGCGGCAAGTCAGCCCGCGGCAGCCTTCTAGCGGCCAATCAGCACACGACGTACACTTCCCGGCGGCAAGCTACATCTAGATCGCATTCGTCATTCCGCGACATCGGTGAGGGTTGAGATGGCCATAAGAGATGACCTCCATGCACTGGTCGACGCATTGCCGGAAGGAGAACTTGACGCCGCACAGCGAGTTCTTGAATCGTTAACTCACGACCACGAAGATACGCTGGAACGCCTCCTGATGGACGCCCCTTATGACGACGAACCTGTCAGTCCAGATGAGGAACGACGCGCGGCAGAAGCGCGCGACCAATTCCGGCGCGGCAAAACGATTTCGGCCGCCGAGATCAAACGAACCTTGCTGTCGTGAGTCCAGACCGCCGCTACGAGTTCACTCCGGCAGCGGAACGAGATTTCCGCCGCCTCGACACGACGACACGTCGCCGTATTACGGACGCTCTGGATCGTCTCGTCGAGGATGAACCACATGGCGACGTGCGCAAACTGCGAAGCAGCGACGACGAGTGGCGCCTCCGAGTTGGAGATTGGCGAATACGGTTCCTTCGTGACAAACAGGCTCGTCTCGTCGTTGTCTTGGGTATTGACCCTCGCGGCCGGGCATACCGCGACTAGATAATCCCCTCGCGCGTCGCGGTGGCGGCGGCCGCCGTCCGCGATTCGACTCCAAGCTTGCCGAGGATGCTCGAGACGTGCGTCGTCACCGTGCGGCGCGCGACGAAGAGCGCCTCGGCAATCGCCTGGTCGGTCATCCCATCCGCAATCAATCGCAGGACCTCCACCTCGCGCTCCGTCAGGCCGTGGATCCCAGCCGGTCGCGGCGCCGCGCGGCGCGCGGGGACCGTCGACGGGGTGTCGCCCAGGGTCAAGGCTTCGGCCACCGCCTGCTCCAACGGCATCGCCCGGCCAGCGGCCCAGGCGGCGGCAAACACCTTCTCATCCATCACGCTCCGCGCCACACCCAACGCTTGATCGGACACCGCTCGTTCATCCGGCGGCGGCACACAATCCATCGCCTCTTCGAGCGCCTGCCCCGCCGCGAAGAGACGCACCGCCTGCTCGACCTGGTGCGATGCCAGGGCCACCCGCGCCAGCCCCGTCAGGCACCCGGTCATGTGCAACCGTTCCCGCAGATCCCGCCACCGCGCCAGGCTCTCCTGGTACCGCACGCGCGCCGTCGCCACGTCCCCCCGCGCGATCACCCCGTCGGCCAGCTCGCGCAGCGCGGCCGGGATGCCCCACGGATGATCCAGCCGCCGCCAGATCGTCAGCGCGGCCTCGTGATAGCCGAGGGCCTGGTCGTGGTCGCCACGCCGGTTGGCGAACGCCCCGAGTTGACGCAGCGCCATCCCCTCCCGAATCGGTTCCCCGAGTTCGCGGAAGATCGCCAACGCCTCCTCCACCAGCGCCGTGGCCCGGTCGAGTTGATCCATGGCCGCGGCGGCCCGTCCAAGCTGGGTCAGGGCCATGCCGGCGCCCCGGCGATTGCCGTGCGCGCGGGATAGCCCGAGCGCCGCCTCTGCATGCGCAATCGCCCGCGCCGGCTCGTGCTGAAAGGAGGCGAACCCCGCCGCCCAATAGAGCGCTTCGGCCCGCGTTTCTGGCGCGGCGTCACGGGGAATCGCCAGCACCCGGGCAAACCAATCGCGCGCCTCGGCGATGTACCCCAAGTCCACCCAGAATCGCGCCATCTCGTTGGCCAAGCCCAGAGCCGTCTCGGCATCCCCGCGAGCCAACGTCCAAGAGAGCGCCGCGCGCACGTCGTCCACATCGAGTTCGACCCGACCGTGCACCGCCAGGCGCTCGGGACCCTCGATGCGCTCCCGCGCATCTCGCACGACGCCGCGGTAGTGCACGGCGTGCACGTCCCGCGTCGCCGCCTCCTCGCCGCTCGCCTCCAGCCGTCGCAGCGCGTACTCCCGGATCGATTGCAACATCGAAAACCGTGGCTCGCCTTCCACTCCCTCTTCCTGCTGGATCAAACTCTTGTCCACCAGCGACGAGATGCCATCCAGCACGGAAGCGGAAGACGGAAGACGGAAGACGG
>JBOGUE010000598.1:0-6747 GCA_050695955.1 Thermomicrobiales bacterium
AACCCAGGCAGGCTCGCCTCGGCCAGCGTCACTCCAACCCGGCCCAGCGTCTCTTCGCCGAGATTCCAGGCGTTGAAGGCGAACGGCAGCTCGAAGACGGTCGGCAGTGCCTGCTCGACCTTCGCCAAGTCCTCGTCCGTGAAGCCCTTCGCCGTTAGCGACTCGCGGTTGATCTGCGGCGCGCCCGCCAGCGACAGCGTGCCCAGAACGTAGGTGAGGATCTCCTTGCGCTCCTCGACCGAGTAGCCGAGGTTCTGCAGCGCCGGTTCGATCGACTGGTTGGCGATCTTGAAGTAGCCGCCGCCAGCCAGCTTCTTGAACTTCACTAATGCGAAGTCGGGCTCGACGCCGGTGGTGTCGCAGTCCATCAGCAGGCCGATGGTGCCGGTCGGCGCCAGCAGAGTCGTCTGCGCGTTGCGGTAGCCGTAGAGCTCGCCGCCCGCCAGCGCCTTGTCCCACGCCTCCCGCGCCGCTTGCACCAAGCCCTCGGGCGCCAGATCGGCGTTGATCCCCATCGGCGCCACCGAGAGTCCCTCGTACTCCGCGGCCGGCGCGTCGTAGGCGGCGCGGCGGTGGTTGCGGATCACCCGCAGCATGTGGCGCTCGTTGCGGGCGTAGCCGGGGAAGGGGCCGAGGTGCCGCGCCAGTTCGGCGCTCATGGCGTAGCTCTCGCCCGTCATGATCGCTGTCATCGCCCCGGCGAAGGCCCGCGCCTCGTCGCCGTCGTACGGCAACCCGCGCAGCATCAGCACCGTGCCCAGGTTGGCGTAGCCCAGGCCCAGCGTGCGGAAGTCGTACGACAGCCGCGCGATCTCCTCGCTCGGGAACCCGGCCATCAAAACGCTGATCTCGAGCACGACCGTCCAGACCCGCACCGCGTGCCGGTACGCTTCGACGTCGACCGTGCCCGTCTCGACGTCAACGAACTTGATAAGATTTATGCTGGCAAGATTACACGCAGTGTTGTCAAGGAACATGTATTCCGAACACGGATTACTTGCGTTGATCCGCCCGTCCTCGGGGCAGGTGTGCCATTCATTGATGGTCGTGTCGAACTGGACGCCGGGGTCGGCCGACTGCCAGGCGGCCTCGGCGATCGTGTTCCAGAGGTCGCGGGCGCGCAGTGTCTTGGCGACGTGGGTCGGGTCGGTCCGCCACTTGAGGTCCCACGTGCCGTCCGCTTCGACCGCCTTGATGAAGTCGTTCGGCACCCGCACCGAGTTGTTGGCATTCTGGCCGGAGACGGTGGCGTACGCCTCGCCGTTGAAGTCGGCCGGGTAACCGGCCGCGATCAGGGCGCCGACCTTCTTCTCCTCGTCCGCCTTCCAGTTGATAAAGTTCTCGATGTCCGGATGATCCAAGTCGAGGCAGACCATCTTGGCCGCCCGCCGCGTCGTGCCGCCACTCTTGATTGCCCCGGCCGCGCGGTCGCCAACCTTGAGGAAGCTCATCAAGCCGGAGCTGGTGCCACCGCCCGAGAGCGGCTCCCCCTCGCCCCGCACAGACGAGAAGTTCGTTCCCGTGCCCGACCCATATTTAAAGAGACGCGCTTCGCGGACCCAGAGGTCCATGATCCCGCCCTCGCCGACGAGGTCGTCGCGGATGTCTTGGATATAGCAAGCATGCACTTGCGGGTGCGTGTAGGCGTC
The DNA here is from genome assembly GCA_050695955.1 of Thermomicrobiales bacterium. Lineage (GTDB taxonomy): Bacteria > Chloroflexota > Chloroflexia > Thermomicrobiales > UBA6265 > JBOGUF01. The sequence goes on from JBOGUE010000598.1 coordinate 1,650, forward strand.
CGCGCTCGGCTTGACTTCTCCGTCCGCTGAGTCGACAACGTAGTGGCCCTGCGCCGGGCCGGTGATGCCGTAGGCGTGCGAGAGACCGGTGTTGAACCACTGCGGCGAGTTGGGGGCGGCCATCTGGTGAACGAGCATGTACTTGAGCTCGTCCTCGAAGGCCCGCGCGTCCTCCGCCGTGGCGAAGTAGCCGTGCTGCTCACCCCACCAACGCCAGGTGGTGGCCAGGCGGCCGATCACCTGCTTGGCCGACCGCTCCGGACCCAGTTGCGGCGAGCCGTCGGCGTTCACCTCCGGCTGGCCGTTGGCGTCGACCAGCGGCACGCCCGCCTTGCGAAAATACTTGCTGACCATGATGTCGGCGGCGACCTGCGACCACCCGGCCGGGATCTCGGCGTCCTTCATCTCGAAGACGACCGAACCGTCCGGGTTGGTAATGCGCGAAGTGCGCGTCCCCCACTGGACGGAGGCGAAGGGATCCTCCCCCGCCTTCGTGAAGTGCCGCTGAAACGTCAGGCCGCGGCCCACCGCCTCCCGCTCCGGAGACTCCGTGACGGCCGTTGATCGCTGCTGTTCGCCCATGGTTCCTGCCTCGTTTGCCTGCTCCGCTTGCGCCGGTCCACCACCGTGCCGGCCCGCGCGTCGTTCAATCCGGTCCAGCCGCCGGACCTCGTCTGCTCCATCCGTACGTTCGACAACCGGCGGACCAGCCGCCCCCGGCCTGCTATGCCAGCTCGTCTTGCACTTCCACTGCGTTTCCCGGCGTCTTGCGGCGGCTTCCGGCTGGCGTCGCCTCATCGTCACGCTCCCTCTGTTCCACGCATGTGCAGGGCCATCAGGTCGGCATGCGGGGTGGGATTGCCGCCGAACGCGTTGCGAAAGATGCGCTACAGCCTGCCACTAGATCAAGTGGTGTTCCGCCGGGTCCCACAACAAGCTGTAGCGTGGGGCGAGAACTAGTATAGCGCGCCACAACAAAAACACAATATGTGCCGCCCGGTCACGACGCGGCGCTCCGCCGCCGATCCTTAAACGCCCGCGGGTGAGGTGTACGTACAGTGTAGCACGGATGTTTGTGTCTGCAAGTCGCAGGTTGACCGCGTTATCGAAACGTCGGAGAAAAAGTTTGTCCGCGCTTGACAATATCCCCGTCGCTGGCGCTACCTTGCCGCCTTCCACGTGTTGGCTGCCGGCCACTCAGCGACCGTGCCACAATCACCTACCTGTAAAACGCGCCAACGGGTGGAGGCATGAGATGCCCAACAAAGACGGGCCGCCGCATCGACCGGCCGACGTGACCGAGCCGCTCTTCCTCGGCCCGCTCGCCGGCGCCACACTCGGCCGCTACGCGCTGGTCCCGGCGATCCCGACCGGGTCGACGTCATGGCGGCGATGTGGGACGACAGCCGGACCGTCCAGCTTCGTCGCGGCTACCGCGCTGCCTCCGGCTCATATCAGGGCACGGCGATCGCCGCCTTTTCCTCCGGTATCGGTAGGGCACCGCTCGAAGTCATGCTGGTCGATGCGGCCCGCCTCGGCCTCGACACCTTCCTCCGCGTCGGCACAACAGGCTCACTTCGAGAAGAGATCGCTGTCGGCGATCTGGTCATCAACGACGCCTCGGTCCGCCTCGACGGCGCCAGCCGCCTCTACGTCCGCGACGAGTACCCCGCCGCTGCCTCATACGACGTCACCCTCGCCTTAGTCGAAGCCTGCGAGCGCCTCGGCGTCCGCTACCACGTCGGCACCGGCGCCACCGCCGCTTCGTTCTTCACCGGCCAGGGCCGCCCCTCGTTCGACGGCTACTTCCCCGCCCATGCCCAAACGCTCGTCTCCGACCTCCAGCACGCCCGCGATAGTGGCAGACCGGGTCCGCGGTCAGTCGGCTGGAAGCCGCCTTCCGTCACTGAGCCGCGGACTTCCGGAGTCCAGTCCAGGGCAGCGCCCGAATCGTTTCATTGCGCGACCATAGCCGGCTCCACAGCAGGGATCGGCAATTCGCGCAGCGAGCGCACGGGCGAAAAGAAGAGCCAGGGCACAGACAGCAGTGCGCCTGCCGCACCGATCGCGATCGCCGGTCGCACCCCGATCGCTTCGCCCAACGCCCCGCCCGTGAGCGCCCCGAGCGGCACACTGCCCAGAGCCGCGACGGCTCCACTGGCCTGCATCCGCCCGAGCATGTTGACCGGTGTCACTATCTGCCGCAAACCGTGGCTGTTGACCCCGAACAGCGCGACCCCGAAGCCGAAGGTCGCCTCGTAGGCAATGAGGATGGCGGCGGCGATCGTTTTGGATCCCCCGGCCAGCGCGATCAGCGTCGGGCTGATCGCTGCCAGCGCCATACCGCCGACGATCGCCGGGCCGATGCCGATGCGGTCGGCCACGCGGGACGCCGTGAGCGCTCCCACCAGCGAGCCGACGGCGCCGACCGCTAGCACCACGCCCAGGAGGCCGGCGCCGATGCCGAGCTCGCGCGTCGCGAAGAGCACGAACAGGGCGCCGATCAGGCTGCCAAAGAAGTTGAACGTGGCGGCACTGCCAGTCATCGCCCGCAGAGTCGGATTGCCAAAGACGAAGCGCAATCCCTCGCCAATCTCGCGCCTCAGCGCTCGCTCCTCGCCTGGCGCGGGTGAGGGCTCGGCGGTCCGAATCGCACGGATGCAGAGCGCCGAGACGACGAAGGAGGCGACGTCAGCCACGATCAGCACCGGCGCACCGAGCAGCCGGACCAACCAGCCGGCGACGCCCGGTCCAGCGATCCGGGCCACCGATCGGCTGAGTTCGAACTTGCCATTCCCCTCAACCAGTTGCTCACGCGCGACGAGTGACGGCAGCACTGAAATATATGCCGCCCGGAAGAAGACCGAGAGCACCCCGGCGCCAAACGCCACCGCGTACAACTGCGCGACCACCAACGCGTCGAGCGCCCAGGCCAAGGGAATCGACGCCAGCAGGACGGCGCGTCCAATGTCCGTGGCGATCAAAACCGGACGCCGCCGCACCCGGTCGACCCACGCCCCGGCCGGGAGCGAGACCAGCAGGTCCGGCGCGTAGGCACAGGCGAGCAGCAGCCCCATCTGCCCCGGACCCGCGTCGAGAGTCAGCGCCGCGATTAGCGGCAGGGCGAACGCGGTCATCTCTGAGCCGGCGACCGAGACCGACTGTCCCGCCCAGAGCCTGAGGAAGTCGGCGTGCCGCCACAGTCCGGGGAATCGCTCGCCGTTTGCCAATGGTCCGTACTCCCTTCGATGTGGTTCCAGGCTATGACCCAGCCGGCGCAACCTCCCCCGCCGGGGTTCGCGCCTCCGACTCCATCTCTTCCCACGGCTCCCAGGCGAACCGCGCGCGGAAGCGATCGAGGACGTGCAGGACCGGCCCGCCGAGCAGCACAATCAACACGGCATTGCCGGCCGCGCGGAAGAGGTCGAACCCAAGCGAGGTGGTCAGGTAAAACCGCGCGTAGCGCTCGACCGTCTCGGCGAACGTCAAGCTCGGCGACCAGTAGAGTCCCGCATCCGACTCGACGCCGGGCGCGGCGTAGGGCCAAAAGTAAAGGTTCATCAGCGCGCCGAAGAGCAGGCCCCACCCCGCGCCGAACGCCGCCAACGCCACCAAACGCCGCCGCGGACTCCCGAAGCGAGGCAGCCAGCCCGCGCTCATCCCCACCCAGGCCGCGCCGAGCATCTGGTACGGCAGCCAGGGCCCGATGCCGCCGGTGAGGAAGGCGGAAACCAGGAGCGTCAAGGCGCCCATCTGGAACCCGAATGTCGGCCCGAACACCGCGCCCACGAGGACGATCAGCAGGAAGATCGGCGACGCGCCGAGAAAACTCGGCGCCAATCGCAGGCTGGCATCGAGCGCGACAAGCACACCGAGCAACGCCACGGTCTTCGAGGCTGACCGGCGCGCGGTCGTCACGCCGTCCAGCTCGGCTGCAATCGCCAGCAGGCTGAGCGCCGTCACCACCGCGAAGACGAGCGGCGCGTCTGCCGCGTGCGCCGACCGGTCGTTACCGCCTCGCACCACGGGCAACACGAAGGGATAGGCGAAGCCGATCACCCCGACCAGGCTGGCCACAACAATGATGAACATGCTAGAGGGGGGCTGCCGCATCGTCGTCGATTTGTTCATGTTGCCCAAAACTTCGTCGAATCGCTGTGCGCGGCGCTGAGGCCATCCGGCGCCAGCTCTGGTAAGGTGCGGTTAGGGCCGGTCCGTCACCGGACCATTTGTGCCGCATGCCCGAGATTCCACGCGGGGAATCTCTCAGCATTCGACCGCATCAACCGTTGTACCACCGCTCGCCCACCGCGCGCGAGTGCTGACGGCTAACGGCTGAGAGCTCAGATATGGCTGAACTGACGCTGGCAGACCTCGTCGCCTGGGAGCCACGGCTGCGAGTCGCCGCCGACAACGGACTCGGGGAGGGATCGCTCCGGCCGGGCGGTGCGCTCGACCGCTGGGCCGAGCGCGAGCTGACCTGGGTCGTGACCGCACGCGCGAGCGCGCCGATGTTGCCGCTTCTGCGCGGTGGCGAATTGGTCATCCTACCAGCACGCGTGCTGGCGGAATCGGGCGCGTCGCTCCCGCTGCTCCTGCACGAACTCTCCTCGCACGACGTGTCGGGCGTGGTGCTCGATGCACGCTCGCCGCCACCGAGCCCGATCCCGGCCCTCCTCATCGACGCCATGACCCCTGAGCTGGAGAATGAGCTTAACCGGCTCCTGACGCAACAGCGCGGCGAGATCTATCGCACCGGCACAGAGCTGGGACTGCGCTTAGCGACGCTGACGACCGCGGGCGGCGAGCTGACAGAAGTCCTCGTCGCGGCGGAGGGTTTCCTCGATGCCGGGGCGGGCGTCGTCGACGCCCGCGGTTCCGTCATCGCCGCCTCGCGCCCGGAGGCCGTGCCTACCGCCTCCGGCGGAACTCCCGTTGGCCTCGCCGGGGCCCATGGCTGGTGGGGCGACCATTTGGCGATCCCGTTGGCCGGCGGAGAAACGCTCTGGCTCGGCCCGATCGGGCGTGAACGGCGGGCGCACGTGCGTGTGGCGGGAGAGCGCTTGGCCGTCGCCGCCGAAGCGGCGCTGACGCGGGC
>JBOGUE010000599.1:0-7450 GCA_050695955.1 Thermomicrobiales bacterium
GGCGAGACCGACCCGGGCGCGGTGGACGCGGACGCCCCGCCCTCGGCGGCCAGCGGCCCGCCGCAGCGGGTGCTGTGCCAGCGGATCCTGCAGCATCTGGCGGATTTGTTCGTCTTCGTGGAGGATCCGGCGGTGCCGCCCACCAACAACGCCGCCGAGCGCAGCCTGCGCCATCTGGTGGTCAGTCGCAAAATCAGCGGCGGCACCCGCTCAGCGGCGGGCAGTACGACGAAGATGCGCCTCGCGTCCCTCTTCGGCACCTGGCGCGCCCAGCACCGCAACCCGTTCACCGAATGCTGTCAGCTCCTCGCATCCCCCCAAGCCTGAACAGTTACTGATATTCCAACCCCTTGACAAAGAACGCATGTTCTGATAGGGTCTCTCCCAAGCGGCACATCCGGCATGAGGGTGCGGGCCTGGGCAGCGCCTCACCTCGCCCGGGACGATATCCCGTCATCCCTATCCCGGCTGGATACCGCCGGTCACGCGGCTGGCTGCCGCCAACAGTACCCCCTCACCCGGCCCCTGATCCCGGCCGGCAGGGCCGCGGGCTGATCCCCGCGCCGCCACTTTTCACCACCAACTCAGGCGCCTCGATCCGACCAGTTTCGACTACCCCTCCAAACGCACTCGCGTTCTCGTCTCCCCCCAAAATAAGGGGCACGGAATCGTCTCCCTCCAGGAATGGAGACGCGCCATCGTCCGTCTCCCCCCAGAATTGGGGGGCCGGGGGGGCCGACCACCGGCACTCACTCGTTAGGCGAAACTGGAGGCGATGAGCTGACGTACGGCGGAGACGATCTCGCCGGCGGCGGTGTCAAAGTACTCCGCGCTGACTCGTGCACGGGCCTGAGGTTGCTCGTCGAACACCCGGCCACCATATCCGATAGCCGGCGAGAACCCGTCCGTCGCATTCGCCGGGAAGGCTCGATTGAGCCCATCCACCGCATCGACAAGTCGCTCAATCGCCCCAATAGTCGAGGCAGAGAGCAGCACCATCAGTGGTCGCACCCGTCGTACTGCCTCGATCAGGTCGCGTACCGGCAAATTAGCTCCGAGGTAGACGATCTGGCAGCCTTGGCGGGACAAGAACAGACTCGTTAGCAGCAAACCGATCTCGTGCTGCTCGCCTTCAACGCAGGCGGCGACAATCGGGCCGACGCCGGCGTCGGGGCGGGAGAGATTGAAGAGCGCCTGGAGCTTGCGTAGCACGAATTCGCTGGCAAAGTGTTCGACGCTCACGACCGCTTTGTCGTGCTGCCACTGCTCGCCCAACGTATAGAGCGCGCCACGCAACACCTTCAGACAGACATCCTCGACCGACAGCAACGCCATGGCTTCTTCGACGACGGCGTCCGCGCGAGTCGCATCGAACTCGAGAAACGCCGCCACCATCTCCTGCACAAATCGCTCGTTGGCTGTGCCGCCTTCGTTCAAACCGGTGAGATTGCGCTCAATCGGTGCCCGTGATAAGGCAGCCGCCCGTTCGATCCGCGAGGCTTGCTCTGAACGGAACAGCGCAATGGCCTGGCTGATCGTGAGACCGACGTCGGTCTGCTCCCGCAGCCAGCGAATGACGGCGATGTCCCGTTCGGAATAGAGTCGTTGGTTGCCGGCCGTCCTCGCCGGCGCCGGCAAACCGTATCGTCGCTCCCAGGCGCGGAACGTGTCTGCCGGGACGCCGGTTCGCTGAACGACGGCGCGCGTGTTGTACACTGGCTCGGTGCGGAGCCGGTCGAACATGGTCACGGCGCGCGTTCCTCCCGTGGGACACTATCGGTTCGTGCCTAAGAAGTGTCAATGATTTGCACAGTTATCGCGCTACGAACGCGTTCCGTGCGCCGTTGCATGGAGCGCCGACGCGGGCGCCGAACACGCCTTCCCCACCGCAATCCGCGGCGCCTGCCGTTTGTCGCCATGGTGCTCGTTGCCTTCACCCTTGCGTCGTGCGCGGACGACCAAACCGAACGGCGCTTTGCGAACGAGCCGTTGCCGACGGTAAGCCTCGCCGAAGATCCGGCCGCCCCGACGAAGGCCGCCGCGTCGCCGGTGCCATCCGCGCCCGGTCCCGCCGTGGTTTCTCCCGAGGCGCTGCTCGTCGCACGCGGCGCCCCGCGCTCCTTCTACGTTTCGGCCGCGGGGCGATTACTCGTCTTCACGACGGACGAACCAGCTCCAACAGAGGTGCTGACAGCCGACGACGGGGTGATCCACGCCGTTTCCGCTTCTCCGAATGGCGACCGGGTGGCCGCGCTGGTTGCATCAGATAGCGAATACCATGTCCTCATTCTCAGCGCCGCCGGTGAGGAGCTTCACCGGTTCGAATCGCTGCAAGAAGTGCTGCCCGTTGGGGCAACTCCCGTCGCCGGCGCCACCGTGGGCCGCGATCTCGTCGATTGGTCGCCACAGGGCGACCGCGTGTTAGTCGCGTTCGCCGCTGGTGGAATCGTCACCATCCCGCTCGATGGAGAGCCAGCCGTGGCCGTCTCTCCGGATCAGGCCGCCGCTCCCTTGGATGCCGAATGGTCGCCTGCAGGCGACGCGATCGCGTTTGTGAGCCGACCGCCCGAGACCAGCGGCGCTGGACTTTTCCTGGTCGATACGGATGAATCTGGCGTCCAAGCCGTGGAGCTCGTGCCGGCGCCGGCGAACGGCGGGGCCTCCGTCGTGGCGATGGCTTGGCACCCAAACGGTCGCAGCGTTCTCTACACCAGGACCGGTCAGACCGGGAACGCGACCCTGGGTGGTGACTTGTTCCAGTACACCTTGGGCAGCGGTCCGCGCCTCCTGGCCTCATCCGGCCGAGGCGGACCAGTCGCTGGAATCAGCACGTTTGCGCCGTCCCCGGATGGGCGGTCTGTCGCCTACGTGATTGCGATTCCCAGCGCGGACGGTCCGGCGTTCCACAGTCTGTGGGTGCGACAGATCGGCACGGATAGTCAATTGCGACTGCCAACGCCGGCGGGAATGGCGGTCACCGATCTCTGGTGGACCGCGGCGGGCCTTGTGATGGAGGCGGTGCCTGGCCGGGCACTCGCGGGCGAACCCGAACCGGCCGGGTTCGGGCTCTACCTTGCCAGCCCCAACGACGTGTCGCCAGTCTACGAGGATCTCCCTGCGGCGACGCCGGCGGCGGAACCCGCGGCCAGTCCCGTGCCGTCGCCCGCGGCGTCACCGTCGCGCGGAAACTGAACTGCCACGCTATCCGGTAATCACTTCCGCGTCGAAGATATTCTTCGCCGCCTTGATGCGCTGTTCGTCCAGGTCGTCGTCAGGCTCCGCGCCGGTGTCACTGGCAACCGTCTGCACGATCCCTGGTCCGGCTGGGGACGGAGGATCGTCCGCGGGGTCTGCCGGCGTGCCAAGGGCAGCGCCGGGCACAGCCGAGGTCGTTGGTGATTCCTCTCTCAAGATGCAGGTGATCCGCACCCGGTTCCGCACAATCCGCGAGATCACGTCCTCGACGACTACACGAAACTCGTCAGTATTCAGCCGATTGCGATGAAACGGATACGGCGATGCGAGCGTGATCAGATCGCCCTGCACGGCAAAGGGGTCCGCGCACTGCAATACTGCCTCGATTTGGCGGTTCACCGCCTTGACATCTCGCCGAATCTGCGTCCACAAATCGGCCAGCGTCTCGACCGAGAGCTGACCGCCAACCGTCGCCGGTGAGGCATTCTCCGCACTCGGCGGTTGCTTTGGCGCCGGAGCAGATTGATTCGCGGGGACTTCCCGCGATGCGGCGCGTGGTGGTTGGCTTGCCTCAGTCAGAGGTCGCCGTACGCGGTCACGCGGGGCTGTGGCCGGACGGCGTTCCGGTTCATCGCCCGGTCGTTCGGCGACCATTCGTGGCGCCGGTTGCGCTGTCGGGGCCTGAACTGCTGGCTCCGCCGTCGCGTTCAGCACTGACTCCACCAGCGCAACTTCGAGCGGCAGCTGGCTATACGGCGAGTGGCGAATCCGATAGTCGATCTCACTGAAGCGCCGCGCCAGCTGCGCCAGTTCGAGGAGCTCGAAGCGCGAGGCAAGCGCTTTCGCGCCGTCGTCGGCGTCGGGCGATCCGCCCGCGCGTTCATGCAACAGGATCCGGAGGTAGGCCACAAGCTGACGATTGAGCTGGCGTGGGTCCTCTCCCGCTTCCATCGCCGCATTAACCGTTTCCAGGGCCGAACGGGCGTCCCGGTCCGCCAGCGCCCGTCCGAGTGCCGCCACACGATCATTGCGGCTGACGCCGAGCACCGCGCGGACGGTATCGGCGGTGATCTTCGCCGCTGTGCCGTCCGGCTCCGATTCGCGGTAGACGGCGAGTTGGTCGAGCAATCCCAGGGCGTCGCGCAAACTGCCCGTCGCCTGACGAGCGATGACCGCCAGCGCCTCGTCGTCGGCGGTGAGGCCCTCAGCCGACGCGACGGTACGCAGTCGCTCGATCATTGAATCGAGGTCGATCCGGCGAAACTCGAACCGCTGGCATCGAGAGACGATCGTCGCCAGGAGCTCTTCCGGATCAGTCGTCGCCAAGACGAATTTCGTATGGGCGGGGGGCTCTTCAAGGGTCTTGAGAAAAGCGTTCGCGGCAGCGCCGGTGATCTGGTGCGCCTCGTCGATAATGTAGAACTTCGTCGTGAGTTGCGTCGGGGCATACTTGACCCGTTCGCGCAGATCGCGGATGTCGTCGATGCCGCGGTTGCTGGCGGCGTCGATCTCGATCACGTCGGTCGTCGCGCCGCGCGCAATGGCAAGGCAATTGGCGCATGCGTTACACGGCCGGTTCGTGGAGTCGGCATCGAGGCAGTTGACAGCCTTGGCGAGAAGCCGCGCGGTGGTCGTTTTGCCCGTGCCCCGTGGCCCGCAAAAGAGGTACGCATGTGCCACCCGACCGAGGAGGATCGCGTTCCGCAACGTTCGGACGACGTGTTCTTGACCAACGAGCTCAGTTGCGTCAAATGATTGCGGACGATACTTTCGGTAGAGCGATTGCGTCTGGGCGGAACCTGCAGTGGAAACCGTCGACCCTTGCGGTGATAGACCTGGCGACGTTGTTTCGGGCAGCGGGGCGTCCGATTCCGCTCCTGGGCCATCGTCGATACTGAACAGCGAAGGGAAGCTCATGAATTGGATCCTCGGAGCAGCGAAACGGTCTCCCCGTTTCCTGGATGTTCGTACACGTCAGTATAGGGTTCCGTGTGTCCGTTGCTCAACCATGATCGCCCACGAGCGGACGTGTTGATGGGGACGCTCTATGTTGTGGCGACGCCGATCGGTAACTTGGACGATCTGAGCCCGCGCGCGGTCAGGGTGCTCTCAGATGTTTCGTTGATCGCGGCCGAGGACACCCGACACACCGGTCGCCTACTCACCCGATTCGGCATCGAAACGCCGATGGTCAGTTACCACGCCTTCAACGAACGCGCCCGGCGCGACCAGCTGCTGGCTGCCCTCGATGCTGCCGACGTGGCGCTGGTGAGCGATGCCGGCACACCTGGGATTGCCGACCCCGGCCAGGCTCTCGTCGACACGGCGTTCGCGGCCGGCCACACTGTTTCACCCATTCCCGGCGCCTCCTCGCTGACCAGCGCCATATCAGTCTCAGGATTGATCGATGGGCCGTTCGTAGTCCTCGGGTTCTTGCCGAGAAAGGGACCAGAGCGCGCGCGCACCATGGGCGTCGCCGCCACGTGCCGGCTGCCGGTGGTTCTCTTCGAAGCGCCGGCGCGGCTGGTGGCGACCCTGCGTGACTTGGCGAGGACGTTGGGCAACCGGCCGGCCGTCGTCGCGCGGGAACTGACAAAACTGCACGAGGAAGTTCGTCGCGACTCCCTCCTCAATCTCGTGGATCGTTTCGAGCGCGACCGGGTGCGCGGTGAGATCGTGATCGTCGTCGGCGGCCCACCTCCGGAAGAGCTGACGGAAGCGGCACACGACGAAGCGATCGCCGTGGTTGCAGCGCTCCTGCGATCAGGTCTGAAGCCAAGCGAGGCTGCCCGCGAAGCCGCGCGCATCACCGGCCGTCCGCGCTCCGACCTGTACAACCTTGCTCGGACACTGTGCATCGACGGCAGGACGGAGTCCGGCGGTCAATCGGGTTGAAACCCGAGTTTCCGCTGGCGCATGAGAATACTCTGTAAAATGCCCTCGGCGGCAAGAAAAGTCCACAGCGACGAGACGCCGTAGCTGACGAAGGGCAACGTAATGCCGGTGACCGGCATCAGACCGACGTTCATACCGATATTGACGAAGGCCTGGAAGAAGAGCCCGCCGGTCACGCCCAGCGCCACGCACTGCCCGAAGGAGTCGCGCGCCGCCTCGGCCACGCGGAGACACCGCCAGAGCAGAATGACAATGGATGCGAAGAGGGCCATCATCCCGAGAAATCCGAACATGCCGCTGGCATGGGCAAAGATGAAATCCGTTTCGCGCACGCGCAACAGTTCGAGTTGGCTCTGACTCCCTCCCTCTAAGCCATGTCCGAAGAGTCCGCCTGATCCGATGCTGATCCGAGCTTGAAAGATGTTGAATCCCTGACCGAGCGGATCCCGCTCCGGTTCGTACGAAATAAGGAGGCGTTCCTTCATATAGGCAAAGCGGGGATCTTGGAGCAGCACTTCCCAGGCGAAGAGCAGTGCCGGAATTGCAATGGCGCCGATCATCGCGAAGTAAATCCTGCGGGTGCGGGCGACGACCATCATCGAGGCCCAAATCACGGCGTAGACGGTCGTGGATCCAAGATCGGGTTCGACGAAGACCAAGAGCATCGGCACGGCGACAATCAGGATGGAGACGACGAAGTTCCCGAACTCGGTCATCGCCGCGCCGCGCGACGAGATAAAAGTCGCCAGCACTAGGATGGTTGCTAACTTGCCGAACTCAGACGGCTGGAAGGAAAAGAACGGGCCAATGTCGATCCACCGTTGGGATCCTCCAACCGTGGTCCCGATCTGGGGCACGAGGACCAACGCGAGAAGCGCAATTCCTCCGATGTAAATAAACCAGGAGAATGAGGCAAAGAAACGGTAGTCAATATTGGCCATAATGAACAAGATGGCGAACCCGGCGATACCGAATATCGCCTGGCGAGCGCCGAGGTTGTCGAGGGTCAGGACATCCTCACCAGTCGCGCTCCAAATCGCAACCACGCCGAAGCCCATCAAGACAAACGTCGTGACGAGCATATAGACGTCGAAGTCTTTCCACTTGCCGTGAGAGAGCATCGGGCTACTTGCTCCGCGTCGTTAGAGCACGACGACTTCGTTGATCGTGATGTGAAACGCGCAGTCGAGCACCTCGGCCGCGTGCCGGCTCATCAACATGCGGGGCAAAAAGATCTCGAAGTACTGCATCACCGGCGCCATTTCGGTGTCGATGGTCAGCTCGAGCGTGATCGTCTTCTGATCAGGTGAGACGCGCAGGAATGACGACGTCGCTGCATAGTTCACGCGATCGTGCTGAT
>JBOGUE010000600.1:0-6155 GCA_050695955.1 Thermomicrobiales bacterium
GGGTTAACGTGTTGGACCGGGGTGAGCGCGCCCGCGCCCTCGATATCCTGAGCCACGTCCACCGCTACCTGCTCTGGCTGGTCCGCCTCGGCGAGGGGGCGACGGCGCACTGGCCGACGCCATCCCGCGCGCTCGAGCGCGATATCTCGCCCGCCGCCTACGCCCGCTTTGCCGCTTGCACCGCCGCGTTGGACGAGGCATCGTTGCGGGATGCGTACCACACGGCCTGGGTCTGGGGGCGGGAGCTGATGGCGTCGCTGGCCGCGCGGTATGACCTCGATCTGGCTGAGGCGTTGTTTGAGGGGATAGATCGACGGTTGGAGAATAGACCCCGACCACCAAGGCGCTGTTGAGCTGCAAGTGGTACATTTATCGTGACATTTAGCGGATTATTTGGGGTCCCATAGGACGGCGTATTGCCAATGGGAGACAAGTATGGCCCTCACGATGGCCCGAACGGCGACGGCCAATCGAGCAGCGGACGATGCCGCCCAAGTGATCGCGGAGGCGCATCAGCGGGCGGTCGAGGCGACGTCCGCGGAGATGGCCGCGCACTTGCAGGAAGTCTTCGGGCAGAACCTGACAGCGTTGATGGCCGGCGTTGAGAATCCGAAAACCGTGAGCAAGTGGGTGCGCGGTCAGTCGCCCCATCCGAACAACCTCTCGCGCCTGCGCAACGCCTTCCACGTCACCACCTTCCTCGAGTTGACGACGTCGCGCCAGACAGCGCAGTCCTGGTTCATGGGAATGAATCCCTACCTCGATGATCGTGCGCCGGCGTTGGTGCTTGCCGATGAGCCGGAGGAAGCGTCCCGCGTGTTGCGGGCCGCGCGCGCCTTTCTCGCGCACGGCTGATGGCCATCAGGCTCGCGACGACTCCCCGAACGGTTCTCTATCGCATCGGTCGCCCACCTGATCCACTTGCCTGGCCCGCACCCGAGTATCGGGGCGAGGGGCGATTCGACGATCCCCGAAACGAGTTCGGGCGTCCTCTATGCGGCGGCGGAGCGACGTGCCTGCTACCTTGAAACGCTCGACACCTATCGACCCGACCGGGCGCTCCTCCAGCGCCTCCTGGCCGTGGGATCGGCAGGCTTCGCGCCGCGGACCGGCCTGATCCCCGATTCCTATTTCGACAAGTTGATCGGTCATCTCCGCCTGCAAAGTGGCCAGCGCTGGCTCGATGTTCGCATCGACGCGCCGGAGACGGCGGTGGCACTCAGTCGGGAATCGGCCATCGCCGGACTTCTCCCCGAACTCGGTTATGGCAAACGTCTCAAGCCCGGCGACCTCGTCGGTTCCGATCGGCGGCTAACCCAGGTCGTTGCTCGGTGGGCCTTCGAGGCTGGATTCGCTGGCATGGCGTACAACTGCAGCCACGACATGCGACACGATTGCCGGGCCATTTTCGAAGGTGCGGTCTTCACTGTGGCGGCGAACCCTTCGCCGATCCAGCCTGACGATCCGGAGCTGATCGCGGTCGCCCGTGCGTTCGAGTTGACGATGTCGTTTGCCCGAGGAACGTAGGACACGCATATCGGCTACGAGGCGGTCCGGCGTGTTCACTTCGTTGCGCGCAGGGAGAAGAGGAGCGGGATCATGCCGTCGAGGGTGCCGGGGAGGCGCCAGCGGCCGTCGGCGGCGCGCTCCATGAAGGGGAAGCGCTGCTCGTTGGAGTAGGGGAACTCGCGCAGGGATTCGAGGCGCAGGCCGGCCGCAATGAGGGCATTGACGATCTCGCTCAGCGAGTGCTGCCAGCCGTACTCGACGCCCTGGTAACCGGGGGTCGGTCCGGCGTAGGAACCGCTGGTCTCGAAGCGCAGGGGTTCTGGGCCGTGGAAGTACGAGTAGGTCGGCTCCAGGCTGGTCACGCCCTCGGATTCAAAGACGGCGGCGAAGGGGTGGTACTCGACGATAGCGAACCGGCCGCCCGGTTTGAGGAAGCGGGCGACGACCGTTGCCCACCGCTCGATGTCGGGCAGCCAGTAAAGGACGCCGTAGGATGTGAAGACGACGTCGAACTCGCCGTCGAGGACGTTGGGCCGGCTGTAGAGGTCGGACTGGACGAAGCGAGCGGGAATGCCGGCCTCTTCGGCCAGCGCCCGGGCGTACGCGATGGCGTGGTCGGAGAAGTCGACGCCGGTGACCGTCGCCCCGCGCCGCGCCCTGGAGCGGGTGTCCATCCCGAAGTGGCATTGGAGGTGGAGCAGCGATTTGCCGGCGACGTCGCCGACCTCCTCGATCTCCGTGGAGTGAAGCGACGACCGGCCGGCTTTGAAGCCTTCGACGTCGTAGAACGTCGAATCGACGTGGAAGTCGGCCCAGGTGTTCCAGAGCGCGCGGTTTGCGGTGATGTAGTCGTCCATGGGGATCGTCTCGCTATCGCGGCCGTCGACCATCCGCCGTCTCGGTGCGTCGAGGGGGCCATCCTAGCACCGAGTTGGTCCAAAGGCCGTCCGCGCATGGCCTTGACGCAACGGACCACGTCCATTATCATGCTCGGCATTATAATTTTCCGCGTAGTATACACAGGGGCGTGCGCGTGAACCACCGACCGACCGACCTGGGCCGATTCTCCGATCCGGCCTTCGCCATCCTGACCTGCCTGGCCGACGGCCCCAAGCACGGCTACGCGATGATCGCCGAGAGTCGCGACCTTGGGCTGGAGCTGGGGCTGGGGACGCTCTACGGCGCGCTGAACCGCCTCGAGCGGCTGGGGCTGATCGAGGCCCTTCCTGCCGAGGATCGGCGGCGGCCGTATCGGCTGACCCCGGCCGGGTCCGCGTTTTACGAAGAGGAGTTGGAGCGCCTGGGTCGGGTTGTGCAGGTCGGGCGCGCGAAGCTGGGGGTGGCGTCGTGAGCCGGCGGTCCTTGCTCGCCCTTTACCCGGCGTGGTGGCGGCAGCGGTACGAGGAGGAGGCCCGCGCCATTCTGGAGGAAGCGCCGCTGACAGTGCGCGGCGCGCTGGACATCGTGCGCGGGGCGATCGATGCCTGGTTGCGCCAGCGCCCGCCGCGGGAGGGATTTGCGCGCTTCACCGACGAGGCGCGTCAGGTCGTCGTCTGCGCCCAGGACGAGGCCCGCGACTTGCGCCACAACTACCTCGGGACCGAGCACATTCTGCTGGGCCTGCTGGCGGCGCGCGAAGGCGTCGCCGCCCGGACGCTGGCCGCATTCGGGCTCTCACCGGAGTTGGTCCGCGCCCGCATCGTGCAGGTCTTGGGGGCAGGCAGCCCCACGCCCGCGAAATGCACAAGGAAGGTCGTCGATGGGGATAGCTGGCCGGCGGCAAGCTGGATGTGCTGCACCCCGCGCACCAAGCGGGGGTTTGAGATGGCCCGCCGGGAGGCCGAACACCTCGGGCATGACCGAGTCGGACCGGAGCACCTGCTGCTTGGTTTGCTGAAGGAGGGCGAGGGGGTTGGGGTGCTGGTCCTGAGGGAATTGGGCGCCGACCCGGATAGCGTGCGTGAGCAGCTTGCGCGGCTAACCGGATCATGAGAGAGCTAGGTCTGCCGTGGCTCGTGGTCAGCCTGCTGCTGGTGCTGGGTGCGTGGCTGATCGCCGTCACCCGCTATTTCAGGTGTAACCGAATCCGATCGACCAGTTCGCGGTACTCCTCGTCACCCAAGTAGCGTCGCACGCGAGCCGGATCGCCGGGTTCGGTTGTCCAATGCGCGCGACCCCACTTCCGCTCGCTCTTGAAGCGGGGGATGATGTGCCAATGGAGATGGGGGATGCCGTTGCCCAGGCTCGCGTAGTTCATCTGATCAGGCCGAACCGCGGCCCGGATGGCGCGCGCGGCGCGGTAGAGGTCGGCCATCACCGCCGGATGCTCGTCTGATTCCAAGTCCTCGACGCCGTTGACGTGCCGCCGGTCGTAGATGAGCAGGCAGAAGCCTGGGTAGGCCTGGTCTCGCTTCAGGTACAGGGTCGAAACGCCGAGCTTGGCAATCTCGATCTTGTATTCGTCGGCGCCTGCTCGCTCGCCGCAGAAGGGGCAGCCGACACCGCGGGTCATGTCGTCCCAGGAATGCATGTCCATCGCTTCTCCCTGCGCGATTCCGACGGGGAATGATGGTGCGCCAAACTCTCTTGGCTAATCTCGGACCACTTTGCTACCCTGAGCCGCGGGAGGATACTACCCATGGCCGTGCAACTCGACGTGGAATCCGCGGGCTTGATTCAACAGAAGGTCGCCAGCGGACGCTACCGCGATGCGGCGGCGGTGATTCGCGAGGCGTTGGCTGCGCTTGAAGAGCGCGAGCGCCTTCAACGACTACGCGCACTCGTTGCGGACGGTTTCGCGTCGGCGGAGCGCGGCGAATTGGTCGAGCTAACCCCAGAGCTTATGGAAGAACTGGTACGAGAAGGCGAAGAGATGGATCGGCTCGGCCAGCCGCTCGACCCCGATGTCTGTCCGTAAGCCGCGGCCCGTTCTCACCCCGTTGGCCGAATTTCCGGTCGATCCGGTGGTGGCGGCGCTGCCGAAGGCCGATCTGCATCTGCACCAAGAGGGGAAGGCGCGCGTCGACCGCCTCGTCGCGCGGCGGCAGGGGCGGGAGGCGTACGACTGGTGCGCGTGGGCACGGCGGGTGCTGGCCGAAACGCCGCCGGGGATGGGCCGGCTCGGGGCTGTTTATGTGCCGGACGATGCCCTCGATCTGGACGGCGCCTCAGACGATGATCCGGATCTTTTCATTGCCAGAGTCGCGGACACGCTCGAGGAGGGCGCCGCCGACGGGGCGGTGCTGATCGAGGTCCGCTTCGGGATCACCCTGGCGGGGTCGCCGCCCGATTTCATGCCGCTGTTCCGCGAGGCGGAGCGGCGGGTGCAAGCGCGGTATCCCCGGCTCCGCGCGGAGGCCGTCGGGTTTCTGCACGTCGCCGACGACCCGGGCCTGGTCGCCGAGGCCGAGCGCTGGTTGGAGGCGTGTCTGGCGGCGGCGCGGGAGGGGTTGGGCGGGGTCGATTTTCGGGTCGATCCGTACGATACGGAAGCCGATCCGGCGTTGTGGGGGATTGCGCACCGCTTGGCGGCGCGGGCGGCTGATGCCGGATTGGGCGTCACCGTCCACGCCGGCGAGTTTTCGACCGCGAACCTGGCGGCGGCGCTGCGCACGCCGGGCTTGCGGCGACTCGGCCACGCCGTCTACGCCGCCGCCGACCAGGCGCTGCTGGCGGAGATCGCGCGCCGCGGCGTCACCGTCGAATGCAGCCTCTCGTGCAACGTCATCCTGGGCGCGGCGCCGTCGTACGAGGATCACCCGATTCGGCGGTTTGTCGATGTGGGTGTCCCGGTCACGCTCAACACCGATCTGCCCCTCCACGCCTGCACCACTATCGGGCGGGAGTACGCGATTGCCGCCGCGCTGGGGTTCTCCCCGGCCGATCTGCTGGGGTTCACGCGCAACGCGGTGCGGGCGTCGTTTGCTTCAGAAGCACGTCGCACTGCCTTGCTGGCTGAGTTGGCCGTGCGATAGGAAGTCGAACACTGTTCAGAAAACCTATTGACAGTCGGTCTTCGTGGGTGTATCCTGACACCAGTCGATCGACTGAACGATGTTCGGAAGTATGGAGATACGACGGATGGCTGGTGGGGGTGCGGCGGCGCGGCGGGAGCGAGGGCGGCAGGAGATGCGGGCCGCGATCCTGGCGGCCGCGCGCCGGATCGTCGACACGGAGGGACTCGGCGCCCTCTCGATGCGCGCCATCGCCCGCGACCTTGGCTATTGGCCCGCCGCGCTCTACGAGTACTTCGCGGCCAAGGAGGAGATCGCCCGTGCCCTCTACTTCGAGGGGGCCGGCGGCCTCAACGACCGGATGCAGGAGGCGCGGGCGGCGATCCCGCCCGCCATGGCGGCGGTCGAGGTAGTGCGGGTGCTGGGCCGGACCTACCGGGCCTACGCCCGCGATGAGCCGGAGCTTTTTCGGCTGATCTTCGCCAGCGAGATGGTCGGTTTTGCGCCGGGGTGCGAGAAACCGCACCACCCGCGGGCCGGGTTCGACGTGCTTGTGGCGGCGATGGCGACCGCGATCGCGGCCGGCGAGATGGAGCCGGGGCCGCCGGAGATGTACGCCCTCACCGCCTGGTCGTCGGTCCACGGCTTCGTCATGCTCGAGTTGGCCGGTTTCCTGCCCGGTGAGCCGGGGCC
>JBOGUE010000601.1:0-3616 GCA_050695955.1 Thermomicrobiales bacterium
ATTCGACACTTGTTCCACCGGCCGGCCGGCCGCGCGACGATCTCGCGCTTCGACCGCTATTACACCAACGTCCTCCAGTCGGGCGCAGGCTACCCGACGGCCGACGAGGCCCGGCGCGACCTGCGCACCTACGACCGCACCACCTTCTACGGCTGGATGCGGTAAGCACCCGGCGCAAACCGGACCAAATCGCGGCGTTTCCCCTTGCGGGGAGCGCCGTTTTTTGTGTTTCCCAGCGTCAGTGATCCGAAGTCCTAGACCCTCCGTACTATCGACGTGAACCCGGGGAAAGGCAGGGCCTCAGCGGCAGCCCGGCATTGGCCGGCTGGGCATCGCTGTGCCCCGCGACGCGCGGCGACGCGACCGGAGTCCGGACGCCAGTCGCCACCCGCGCTCCAGCCTCCACCCGGAGGAACGGCGGCCCGGACCACGCCGGCACGCGCCGGGCCGCATCGACCTGAGTGGGATTTAGGCGTAACGTAAGGAGTCCGACCACGATGCGCACTCGTTCTTTCGCCGGGTTGGCGCTGCTGTTGGCGGCGCTGATCGCGGGGTCGTCTTTCTTCAACCTCAACGCGACCCCCTCCCGTGCATCCAGTCACCGCGAGGCACCCCAGATCAGCACCGACCCGACGGCCGACAACACCGACCTCTACGCCTTCGTCAGCCCGGACCGACCGGAGACCGTCACTATCATCTCCGCCGTCTACCCCGGCCAAGACCCGGCCGGCGGCCCCAACTTCTACCGCTTCGGCGACGACGTCCTCTACGACATTAAGATCGACAATGACGGCGACGCGGTGGAGGACATCACCTACCGCTTCGACTTCGAGTCCCAAATTCAGACCCCGAACACCTTCCTCTACAACACCGGCCCGATCGAGTCGCTCGACGACGCGGACTGGAACATCCGCCAGGGCTACTCGATCACCAGGATCACCGACGCGGGCGAGGAGACGCTCCCCTTCGAGGGGGTGGCGCCGCCCGTCAACATCGGTCCCAAGTCGACGCCCAACTACGAATCGCTGGCGCGACAGGCGATCGGCGAGATCGACGGCATGCGGGTCTTCGCCGGCCAGCGCGACGACCCCTTCTGGGTCGACCTCGGCGGCGTCTTTGACCTGCTCACCATTCGCCAGCTCCCCGGAAACGCCGGGGGCGGCATCGACGACCTGAAGGGGCTCAACGTCCTCGCCATCGCCATCCAGGTTCCGATCGCGGACCTCACCAGCACGGGCGCTGTCCCCGATGGCGCGGAGACGGCCGACGCCGTGATCGGCGTCTGGTCGACGACCAACCGCTTCTCGACGACTGTCATCAACGCCGACGGTTCCCGCACCACGGTCGGCGATCTGGTCCAGGTCTCCCGCCTCGGCATGCCGTTGGTGAACGAGGTCGTCGTCCCGCTCGGCGCGAAGGACCGCTTCAACGCCTCGCAGCCGAAGGACGACGCCCAATTCCTCGCCGGCGTCACTGATCCCGAGCTGCCGAAGCTGCTCAACCTGCTCTACGGCATCGAGGTCCCGACGGGCGAGCGGGAAGACCTGGTCCAGGTCTTCCTCACCGGCGTGCCGGGCTTGAACCAACCGGCCAACGTCGTGCCCTCCGAGATGCTGCGCCTCAACGTCGCCATCCCGCCCGCCGCGCAAGAAAACCCGCTCGGCGTGATCGGCGGCGACCTGGCCGGCTTCCCCAACGGCCGCCGGCTGGGCGATGAGGTGGTCGACGTCGCGCTCCGCGTCGTCGCGGGCGTGCTGGTCGGTGACGAATTCAACGTCTCGCCGAACAATGCGCTCGGCGACGGCATCGACGCCAACGACAAGCCGTTCGGCGACGAGTTCCCGTACGTCGTTCGCCCGCACGGTGGGTTCGAGCACCAGCACCATCGGGCGAAGGGCGCTCAACCGGCTTCACCGGATGCCTCGCCCGCGGCCGAGACCAGCGCCGAAGGCATCACCGTCGAGCTGGCCGAGTTGAACGGCTCCGGCGTCAGCGGCACGGCCACCCTGACCGACGGCGACGAGGGCACGAGTGTCGTCATCCAGGCGACCGGCGCGACGGGCAACCACCCGGCGCACATCCACGAGGGAACCTGCGACGACCTCGACCCGAACCCGGCCTTCCCGCTGACCGACATCGACGCCAGCGGGTCCAGCACGAGTGTCGTCCCGGTCGCCCTCGCCGACCTGACCGGCGGCGACTTCGCGATCAACGTCCATCTTTCGCAAGAGCAGATCGGCGTCTACGTCATGTGCGGCGCCATCGGCGGCTAGAACGCCGCCCGTCCGTCGTAGGGGAGGGACCTGCGCCCTCCCCATCGGCCGCGGGCCGATCTGCCGGTTTACCGGCCGCCATATTCACATGAACGCGACCGCCATCGCGTGGTCGAACGGGCCGCTTGCTCGGCATGTCGCGCTTCGCGCGACGGGCGGGCGCAGGTCCCGCCCCTACGACGATCCGCACTCGGGCCACAACACAAGGATCGACGAATGATTGCTTTTCGAGCACACAGAATCCTCCTTGCCGCATTCGCCGCCCTTCTCCTTCTAACCGGCGCGCTCAACATCCGGCCGGCGTTTGGCGGTGATCCGCCGTGGGAGGCCGATCCGGACGACCAATCGGCGGTTGACGCACTGGTCGGGGCACCGGTGCGGCTGCCGACGGCGGTGGACGACCAGATCGCCGCCATGCAGGAGGCGTTGCGGGCCGGCGCGAAGAACGGCCGGGCGGCGACGCTGCTGGGTCAGGCGTACCTACAGAAGGCGCGGGATACGGGCGATCCCAGCTACTACCCGAAGGCGGAGGAACTCTTCCGGCTGGCCCTGGAGCTGGACGACCGGGATTTTGCCGGCATGGTCGGCATGGGCACACTAGCGTCGGCGCGGCACCACTTCGCCGAGGCGCTGGAGTGGGGCGAACAGGCGCGGGCCATCAACCCACATTACCCAGCCGCCTACGGCGTGATCGGCGACGCCCAGATCGAGCTCGGCCGCTACGACGCGGCGGCCGTAACCATTCAGGCGATGGTCGATTTGCGGCCCGACTTGCCCTCCTTCGCCCGCGTTTCCTACCTGCGTGAGCTGCACGGCGACGTCGCCGGGGCCATGGCAGCCATGGAGCAGGCAGCAGCGGCCGGCACGGGCATCCCGGAGAACGTCGCCTGGGCACAGGCCCAACTCGGCAACCTCGCCGCCGGCCAAGGCGACCTCGACGGCGCGCAAGCCCGCTACGAGGCGTCGCTACGAACGTTGCCCGGTTACGTCTACGGCACGGCCGGGCTGGGCAAAGTCGCGGCGGCGCGCGGCGACTTCGCGCGGGCCATCGCACTCTATGCAGACGCGATCCAGGTCATGCCAACACCGGAGTTCGTCATCGCGCTCGGCGAGGTCTATCAGGCGGCGGGACGATCCGACAACGCGGAGGAACAGTTTGCCCTCGTCCAGGCGATGACGGCGCTCTCGCGGGAGAACGGCGTCGCCACCGACGTCGAGCTCGCCATCTTCGTTGCCGACCACGGCGGCAATTTGGACGACGTCCTCGCCTGGGCCGAAACCGGCTACGCCACGCGCCCGAGCATCCACAGCGCCGACGCCTTGGCTTGGGTCCGCTACCGTGC
>JBOGUE010000602.1:0-3252 GCA_050695955.1 Thermomicrobiales bacterium
GTCCATTCTATCGATTATTTCCGATTTCCAGTCGCCGATACAACCCCGGCTGCTACCGGACACCGTTGCTATCTGTTCTGACACGCTGGCGCGCGGATTGTGAGATTGATCAACCCGATGCGGTCGCCAGCCCGAGATAGGGCGCCGCCGGATCACTGTCAATTGGGACCGAATCCAGTTCTTCGCCGGTCGCGGCGTCGATCGTGAGGAGTTCACGCTGAGTATCCGCATAAAGCCTGGTCCCATCCGGTGTAATGGCCAAGCAATAGAAGTCGCGGCCAGGGAAGAAGTGGGCAACTCGTTGGAAGGTGTCCGGGTCGATGACGTCGATGCCGTCGCCGTCATTTCCGTCACGGGCGGCGATGTAGAGCCGGTCACCCGTGGGGGAGAGAACGGCGGCGCAGAGTGGTCCCTTGGTCATGCGACGGTCGAGATTGACGGTGCGGGCGACCTGGCGATCGGCGGTGTTGACGACGGTGATCGTCTGGCGACCATAGTCGACTATGTAGATTGATCGCCCATCGGGCGACATGAGCAGCGAATAGGTCGTATGTCCCAAAGCGAACGGAAACGGGGTCGGTTCGAGCGGGACACCATTCTAAAATCGCACTGCCATGAGTTGGCGACCCGGGTTCTTCAGGCCGAACCAGCTCGCACCGTCGTTCAGGAATATGCCGCCGCCTTCATCGCGATAGGACCGCCGCGGCGCGGCCGTCCCGCCGCGACTGGTCGGCAGGGAGAGCGAGGCGAGCCCGTTCGGCATCCCATCGGCATAGGTCAGCAACCAGAGGCGATCGCCGTCCGGCGACACCGAACTGACAACCGATCCGCCCGGTACGTTGGAGGCAACCAAGACCGGCGTCGGGTCAGCCGGTGAAACCGCAAAGACCGCGGAATAGCCGTCACGGCCGACGCCGAGATAGATCGTGCCTTCCGGACCAAGGGCGCCGCCGATCCGGTGGCCGCCCTCCCAGAGCGTGTCTCCAGTCGCCGGATCGACTATGCGCGTCGCCCGCGCGTCGGCGACGAGGACCGCCTGTTGCTGATCCTTATCGTGAAGGGCGGCGGCTGGCGGACCCCAAGCGCCGGCAAGCAGGAAGATCAAACAGACGACGGGAAGGCCATGTGGGATGGCGCGGTAACACATGATGACCTCCTAGTTCAAGACAGAGATTCCCACACGTCCTTACCACGCAACCGAGCGATCGGTTCCACTTCATGAACCCACGTCGCTATGCTCTCGCGCCTCGCCGAGCAAGCGCTCGACGATCACGGTGTCGCGCCAAATGCCGTCGAGTTTGGCGTGGCGGCGGTAGATGCCAACTTCGCGAAAGCCAAGCGCGCGGCACAACCCACGGCTGGCGGTGTTCTCGGGAAAGATGCGGGAGAGCAGCTTCCAATAGCCAGCCGCTTCGCAGGCATTGATTAAGCCGTGCATCACCGCCCGCGCCGCCCCACTGCCGCGGGCCGCTCGATCGGCGTACACGGAGAATTCAGCCACCCCGTCGTAGCACGAACGCGGCCGGTAGGACGACGCGGCGGCCCAGGCGACCACTCGGCCATCCCGCTCGGCGACGATCACCGGGTAGCGATCACCTTTCTCCGCGAGCCACTCGGTCATCTGCGCGGCGGTACGCGATTCGGTCTCGAAGGTGGCAATCCGCTCCTCGATGCCCTGGTTGTAGATGTGCGCGATGGCCGCCGCATCGCCGGGACGGGCTAGTCGGACCGTGGTATCGGGGTTCATCCGGCAAGCATCGACGCGGCCAGCGGCTGGTATTCCTGGAACGCGTTCGTCTGGCACGAGTCGCGGGCCATGAGACACATCTGCGCGCTCAGGATGCCCGCCTCCAATGGCGCGCGGCCCCGTTCGCCGCGCTGGATGGCGGCCAAGAAGTCCTTAGCCAGCTCGACGTCGCCGCCGTGGTGGCCGCCGCCCGCATCTTCGAACCGATGTCGCTCGACGCGCGGCGAGTGGTGGTGGTGCACCGTCACTTCACTCCGGTACCAGTCGAAGGTGACGGTCCCGCGGTAGCCGACGAGGGTCGCCCCCCGCGCCGCCGCGCCGCGCCGGGTATAGAAGTTCTGCGTGTAGACGCAATGGATGCCGGATGCGAACTGGATGATCGCGCTCGCCGAGTCGTGGTTCCCCGTATCGACCGCGAAGCTACATTGCCAGTCGTTCGGCTCGACCGCCGCGGTAACACCTTGCAGAAAGAGGTTGTATGGGCTCTCCGGGCACGTCACCTGGAGATCGCAATCGACGCAGTGCAACCCCGCCGGCATATCTCCCCGGAAGACGGTTTTCGACTCGACCGCGATTATCCGCGTCGGCCGCTGGTCGATCAGGTAGTTGAGGTAGTCGAGGTCGTGCGTCGCTTTTTGCAACCAGAGGGTGCCGATCGCCGCCTCGTCCCGCATCCAGCCGTGGTAATAGCCGCCGGCGTAGAAGGGAACGTTGTTGACCGCCTGCACCTGCTCGATCGTGCCGATGGCGCCGCTCTGGATGATCTGCTTTGCCGTCTCGCACAGGGCCGAGACGCGCAGCGGAAAGGAGACGACGACCGGACCCCGCGCCCGCACCATCGCCGCGTTCAACGCCGCCAACTGCTCCCAGTCGATGGCGACCGGTTTCTCCAGGAAGAGGGGAAGCCCACGATCGAGCACCTTGATCGCGTACGGCGTGTGCAGGGCGCAGCGCGTGCCGATCAGCACGCCATCCAGCGCCGCCTCGTCCAGCATCCGGTCAACGTCGTCGTAGAAGGTCGCGTCCGCCAGGGCATCGGGGCACGCGGCGCGTAACTCCTCCGCCTGGGGATCGACCGCGGCGACGAGGCGCGTGCCCGCGTTGAACCGCTCGATCGTCGCCAGCACGTGCCGGATGCGCCGCCCATAACCGATCACGCCAAGCCGGATCATCGCCGTCACTGCCTCCCGATAGAACGTCGCTCGATGCAGCGCAGTATCGGCAGGCGATGGCTTGTCGTCAATCGGCCGAAGAATCGAGTCGGATCGCAACCGGCAGCGATTCGCGCGCCCACGCGTTCGGCAACGGCCCCTCGCGCCAGCCGTAGTACTTGGCGACCACCGTTTGGCGGGCGATCAAATCCTCCTCCGTCCCCTCGACGATCTCGGCCGTCCCCGCGAAGGTCTGCCCGTCGATCCGGATGCTCACCCCCGGCTCCCGCTTGACATTCTTGACCCAATCAGATCGATCCCGCCCGCCCGAGAGAATGTAGAGCGTCCCACCAT
>JBOGUE010000603.1:0-10009 GCA_050695955.1 Thermomicrobiales bacterium
GGCATCTGTGCAGTCGCCTCCTGCGCAAGGTTCTGAGCCATACCATCGCCACCCTCCTGAACGCCGCGATCGGTAATCCACCGCTCCAACTCGCTCGACTGCTCCCCTAAACTCGCACACCGGGTTATCTACCTACCTATGCGTGGAGAATGACGACGCCGTCTTCGACCGTGACCGGAAACGTCTCGATCGTGGGATCGTCGTCGTCCGGCTGTTCGACCGTCACGTCGTAGGTCTTGACGCGGACTTTGTGCGGATTGAAGATCGACCGCCCCGTGGCGATTTCGAACTCCCAGCCGTGCCACGGGCACTTGATAATCTCATCGTCCCGGGCGTAGACCAACTCATACGGCCTCGTCGCGGTGTTGGTGCCGCCGATCTTTCCCAGGCAGAGTGGCGCGCCTTGATGCGGGCAACTGTTCCGCAGCGCGAATAAATCGCCGCGAATGTTAAAGACGCCAATCGACCGCCCGCCGACCTCGACGATCCGCCGGGCGCCAGGAAGAAATTCGCGCAGGGGAGCGATGATGTGCCGTTGCATTGTGATTTACCACCGTCGCGCGACCGCTGAGGCAGTCTAGGCACGGACTCCGGCCGTGTCAACGACCTCATCCCGCGCGGGTGCTGTCAGCGTTTTGGGACGGCGGTCCCTTCCATACGACGCACGGGTGAGCACCGACCCAAGAGATGACGCACAGCCATCCCTCGCCGTCCTCGCTTGGCGACAGCCGCGACGCATTCCGGTACGATCCGCTGGCTGGTGGCTGGGCGCGCCTGCGATGGGGCGCAATTCGTGTGGAGGAGGGAGCCGATGGACAAAGTCAGAACGGCGGAGATGTCGTGGCGGGAGGTGGAGGCCGCAATCGGGCGGGGGGCGGCGGTGCTGGTGCCGATGGGGTCCACCGAGGAGCATGGCCCGCACGCGCCGACCGGTGACTATTTGATCGCGGACGAGATCACCGCGCGCGTGGCCCAGACCACCGGCGCCGTGATGACTCCGACCATCCCGTTCAGCTACTCGGAGTATTTTCGCCGCTTTCCCGGCACGATCACCCTCCAGGCAGAAACGCTGCGCCTGCTGGTGCGCGACACGGTCTATTGCCTGCTCGATCAAGGCTTCCGGCACGTGATCCTCGTCAATGGCCATAAGGGCAACGAGCCGATCTTGCTGCCGCTCATCCGCCAAATCCGCCGCGAACGGGGTGTGCTGACCCCGGTTGTGGCGCCGCTCGGCTTCGGGCTGACGGGGGCGGTGCAACGAGACCTCTACGGCGACACCCCGATTGGGCACGGCGGTGAACCGATCGGATCGCTCATGTCCCATCTGCATCCGGAGCTGGTCGATCTCGACCGCGCCGAGGCGTGGGAATCGAAGCCATATCTCGGTCTGCCGACGTCGGGGCTGAACGGTGTCCTCTTTGAGGGCCGGCCCGTCAACCTGGCGATCAACATGGAGGAGATCACCCCGCCCTCCGGCAGCCTCTCCGATCCCTACGTCGCCTCTGCCGCCAAAGGCGAGCGGATCGTCGAAGAAGCGGTCACGAGTCTGGCTGATTTTGTCCGCTGGTTCATCGGTGTCGACCCGGCGGTCGAACCGTAGGGGCGCGCCGCCAGCACGCCAATTGACCCCGCGCGGCCTCCTTGGGATACTGTCACCCGCACCCGAACTCGACACGTTGGATCGATATCGCCATGATCGGCGCCAGACCTTCGCGTTATCAGCGTTCACCTGCCAAGCAGTAGGTAGAAGGAGTGCCCGCGAGATGAAATCGGCGAAAGACGGCAACATTCGACCGCCAGCAGAGGTCGACGCTTCGGCGTCGCGGGATACGCCAGGCGAACGCACCTCAAAGCTGACCCGGCGCTCCCTTGTGCGCAATACCGCTGTCGCCGGCGGCGGCGTGGCGGCCGCCCTCACGACTTCTGCCGCATACACGCCACGGGCGGCCGCGGTGGCGGCGAAGCAAGACGCCGGCACAACCTTCCGCTACGTCGATGGCACGGAGCCGAACAGCCTCGACCCGCCGATCGGCACCGGTCCCTTCGGGCACGTGGTGCGCGCGCTCTTCGAGCCGCTGCTGGACAAAAACGAGGCCCTCGAGCCGCAACCGCTCCTAGCGACCGACTGGAGCGTCAGCGAGGACGAGCTGACCTGGACGTTTAACCTCAAGCAGGGCGTGACGTTCCACGACGGCACCGACTTTACCAGCGATGCGGTCAAGTACACCTTCGACCGCATCCTCGACCCGGAGTTTGCCGCCGGTCGCCGCGCTGTCTTCACCACGATCAAAGAGATCGTCCCGGACGGTCCGCACGTCGTCAAGTTCGTCACCCACGAGAAGTTTCCTGACCTCCCCTCCTTGCTCACCGATCGCAACGGGGCGATTGTTAGCCCCACGGCCGCCGAGCAGGCCGGCGCCGAAGAGTTCGGCCTCAATCCCGTTGGCACCGGCCCGTTTCAATTCGTGGAGTGGCTGCCGAATGACCACATCACGCTCCGGCGGTTCGACGGTTACCACAATGGTCCGGCCACGGTCGACGAGGTCATCTTCCGCGCCGTGCCGGGGGCGTCGAGCCGCGAGGCGATGCTGCTCGCCGGCGAAGCCGACCTGATCTTCGCCCCGCCGAACGAAAGCGTCGCCTCGCTCCAGGAGAACGCCGACCTCACGGTGCTGGTCTTCGACAGCCTGACCCAGGTCACCGCCGAGATGCGGCAGACGCAGCCGCCGTTCAACGTCAAGGAAGTCCGCCAGGCGATGAACTACGCGGTGGACTCCCAGGCAATCATCGATACCATCCGGAACGGGCTCGGCTCCATCTGCGACTCGCCCGCGCCGCCCGATGTCTGGGGCGCGGTCAAGCTGGAGCCATACACGTACGATCCCGAGCGGGCACAGGAACTCCTGGCTGCCGGCGGCTATCCAGACGGCTTCGACGGCATCCTCTTCTACGTCAGCGGGCGCTGGGCGGGGGACGATCAGGTTTTCCAGGCGCTGCAAGCCTACTGGGGCCAGATTGGGATCACTATCAAGATCCAGACCATCGACATGGGATCGCTCGCCGATGCCCTCGCCGCGGAGCCCGACGAACGCGCCGGCTACATCGCCGGGCTGATCCGCACCAGCACCTATCTCGACTACCATCTCTTCCGCCTCTTCCACTCATCATCGACCTTCGAGGCGGCCTCCCAGCGGTCGGGCTATCTCAACCCGGAGGTCGACGCTCTGCTCGACCAGGGGCGCACGACCTTCGTGGAGGAAGAGCGCCTCGCTGCCTACGAGGAGGCGCAGCGGCTGATCTGGGACGACGCGCCCTTCATCTGGATTTTCATCCGGCAGGACGTTGCCGTTCATCGCGCCGGCGTTTCCGGCTTCATCCTTCAGCGGGATGGCGAATTGCTCTTCAAGGACGTTCAGGTTTGATGTAGGTTGCAGCCCTCACCCCCCTGCCCCCTCTCTCGCGCAAGGGAGAGGGGTGGCGCGAAGCGCCGGGGTGAGGGCTGCTAACGCCTAACGCCTATCCTCTTCGCGGAGGGCTTCGTGGCACTACACGTTCTCCGCCGCTTGCTGACGCTGATCCCGGTCATGTTTGCGGTCTCCGTGCTCGTCTTCGGGATGCTCAAGATCTCCCCTGGTGACTCCGCGAGCATCCTAGCGGGCGACGACGCGACCGAGGCCGACCTCGAAGCGATCCGGGCGCGGTATGGCCTCGACGATCCGCTTCACATCCAATACCTGTCCTGGGTCTCCAAGGCGGTGCAGGGGGATCTGGGGCGCTCGAACGTCACGCGCCGCCCCGTGACGCAGGAGATCACCAGCCGCGTGCGGCCGACCGCTGAGCTTGCGCTCGCCTCGATTGTGCTCGCGACGCTGCTCGGCATGACGGTCGGCGTTGTCTCTGGCACCCGGCACAATAGCCCCGTCGACTATCTCTCGATGGCGCTGGCGCTGATCGGCGCCTCGATGCCGGTCTTCTGGCTAGGGCTGGTCATGATCTTTTTCTTCTCCGTCGACCTCGGCTGGCTGCCGACCGGTGGCGTCGGCGGACTCTCACACCTCGTCTTGCCGGCGGTTGCCCTCGGCTCCTCGTCGGCCGCGATCATCGCCCGCATGACCCGGTCGAGCATGCTCGAAACGATCCGCCAGGACTACGTGCGCACCGCGCGGGCAAAGGGACTCGGCGAGCGGCTCGTGCTCTGGCGACACACCCTCAAGAACGGCCTGATCCCGGTTGTCACCGTCATCGGTCTGCAGTTCGGCTACTTGCTCGGCGGCACCGTCGTCACCGAGACGGTCTTCTCGCGGCCGGGTGTCGGCCGCCTCCTGGTCGATGGGATTCGGACCCGTGATTTTCCCGTGGTGCAGGGGACGCTGATGATCCTCGCCATTTCCTTCGTCCTCGTGAACCTCATTGTCGATCTGCTCTACCTGTACCTTGATCCCAGGCTGCGCGCGGGCACGGCCTGAGCCTGACCGGACGCGACCATGGCAAACGCGATGTCGACAACCACCAATACGGGTCCAAAGCTGGCGACCGCTGCCGGGAGCGCCCGCTCGACCAGCTATGCGCGTCTGGTCTTCGGGCAGTTCCTGCGCAACCGCGCCGCCGTCGTCGCGGGCATCATTCTGATCATCATCGGACTGGTGACACTCGTCGGCCCGTTCTTCCTTGAAGACAATCGCTACCAGATGGACCTGCGCAGCCGTCTCCTGCCGGCTTCTTGGGATCACCCGCTCGGAACCGACCTGCTCGGACGGGACATGCTGACGCGGTTGGTCCAAGGTGGACGGATCAGCCTCCTCATCACGTCCGGTGCGGTCGCCTTGGCGCTGATCGTGGGCGCTACGATGGGGATCGTCGCCGGCTACTACGGCCGCACGGTCGATCTGGTCGTGATGCGGATCATCGACGTCCTGATGACGATGCCCGGATTCCTGCTCGCCATCGCCATCATCGCCGCCCTCGGCGTCGGCACCGTCAACGTCGTGCTGGCGGTCGGCATCTTCTCGATTCCGGCCTTCGCCCGCATCGCCCGCGGCTCGACTCTCTCAGTTGGCGCTCAGGACTACGTTTTGGCGGCGAAAGCGCTCGGCGCCCCCGCCTCCCGCGTCATGCTCCGCCACGTCCTGCCCAACATCGTGCCGCCGCTGATCGTGCAGACGACGTTGCGCCTGGCAACGGCGATGCTGACCGCGTCCAGCTTGAGCTTCCTCGGCCTCGGACCGCAGCCGCCGACCCCGGAATGGGGCGCCATGCTCGCCGACGGTCGCGACTTCATCACCAACGCACCGCAACTCGTCTTCTATCCGGGCTTGACCATCCTCATCGTCGCCATGTCCTTCAACATGGTCGGGGATGGTCTCCGCGACGCGTTGGACCCCTATTTGCGAAGATAACGGCGCGGTCGAGACTCGCTGCAACCGTGTATGGGACGATGACGCGATTCAAGGAATCACGGGGGGGTGGGCGAAGAACGACGAGATCGTCGATCTGTTCACGGAGATGCGGCCGAGCGGGTGGATCTATGTACTGCCGGATGACGCTGAGTAGCACACTGTCATTCCGAGCCGCGGCGAGGAATCGCCCCGCCCTTTCGCATGAAGGAACACGGGACGATTCCTCACGTTGTTCGGAATGACGGGGCTGTGCAAGCGCGGAGTAGTCGCGAGGAGTGACGGATGGGCGGCATTCTCAGGAGCTTGCGGTGAAGCACCTCTACGTCGTGACGCATGCCCAATCGCAGCATCACACCGAAGGACGTGTCGGCGGCTGGTATGATAACGGGCTCACCGATCTTGGGCTAAGTCAAGCCTCACGCATCGGGCAGCGCATCCGCGAGCTCCTCCCCGCGGATGCGCCGGTCGAGTTCTATTCGTCGGATCTGATGCGGGCGTATCAGACAGCCGAGGCGATCGCGCGTCTTATTCGAGCGCCCATTCAGACCACCGCTGACCTCCGAGAGAAATCGTACGGCGACGCCGAAGGCAAGCCCCAGTCTTGGCTCGACGAGCGCTTCGTCTATCCTCCAAAGGTGGGCAATCGGATGGATCACTGGGAAGGGATTTCTGGCGCTGAAAGCAGAAGGGAGATCGCCGGACGGATCTATCGCGCCATGGATCGTATCCTGGCCAGCCCGTGTTCGTACCAGATCATCGTCACGCATGGGTTCGCGCTGACATTCGTGGTCGCGGCTTGGATCAAGATGCCGCTCGACTCCGTGGGGCACATCGCCGTGCAGTCGACCAGCGGTGGCATCACGCATCTGTTCGAAGATGACGTTTTCTCCAATCGCGGCATAACTAGCCTCAATGAAACGGTCCATCTGGACCGAGCTGAGACGCGAATCGCGACCTAAGGGGCGACCTTGCGTCACCGTGGGACGGGAAAACGGCAGGCGGCGCGCGGATTTCGGTCGTGATAGCCTGTCCGCGACGCTGACAGTCGCGCCGCGCGCGTAACCAAATGTGGAGGCGACATGACCGCCACGACCATCGGCATCCTCAGCCCCGGCGATATGGGACATTCGATCGCCGCGCGCCTCCGTGAGAACGGCGCGCGAGTCATCACTTGCCTCGACGGCCGCAGCGACCGTTCGCGTGGTTTGGCGGCACAGGCGGGGATGGAGGATGTGGAATCCCTGGAAGCGGTCGTCGAGCAGGCTGACGTCTTCCTCTCGGTCCTCGTCCCGGCGCGGGCGCTCGACGTCGCCCATCAGGTCGCGGCGGCGATCAAAGCGACCGGCGCCGGCATCCTCTACGTCGACTGCAACGCCATTGCCCCGCGCACCGTGCAGGAAGTGGCGCGCATCGTGGAAGCGGCCGGCGGACGCGTCGCCGACGCCGGCATCGTCGGCCCACCGCCGCGCAAGCCGGGCACGAAGTTCTACGCCTCCGGCCCCGGCGCGGCAGAGTTCGCCAAGTTGCGTGAGCATGGCCTCGACGTGCGCGTCCTCGGCCCCGACATCGGCCAAGCCTCGGGCTTCAAGATGTGCTACGGCGCCTTGACCAAGGGCCTCACTGCCCTCGGCACCGAACTGCTGGTCGCGGCCGAGCGCATGGGCCTCGCCGATCAGCTCCGGGCTGAGCAAGAAGAGACAATGACCGCCGTCCTCGGTTGGCTGCGCAATTCACTCCCCACCATGCCGCCCAAGGCCTACCGTTGGGTCGGCGAGATGGAGGAGATTGCCCAAACCTTCGATGACCTCGGCCTTACGCCCCGCATCCTCCTCGGCGCCGCGGACATCTATCGCTTCGTCGCCGACACCCCCATCGGCCACGAATCACCCGAAACTCGCGACCCCAACCGCGGCCCGGACGGGGTTGTGGCGGCGCTGGCGGAGGCGTTGCCGGAACCGGTGAACGCGTAGGGACGATTGCCGTACTTCATGGGCATCAAGCTCAGCCGCCGAGCGCCTGCCTTCCGTCATGCTGAGGCCCGCGGGCCGAAGCATCCCCGCGCGAAGCGCTCCCGCACCGTAGGGCAAGTGGCTTCGCCGGGGAATGCTTCCCGTTGGTCAGCATGACGGGGGTGCTTATTGCGCCCTTACTTGCCGGACAACCGCGCCACCACCGGCGCGAACGCCTCCATCACGCCTTCCAGCACGACGACGTAGGAGAAGCCCCAGCGTTCGCGCCGCGCCAGCAGTGTTTCCACTAACTGATCGACTGTCCCCACCAGCATGATCGGCGACCCGAGAATCTGCTCCGCCGTCAGCCCGAACTCGGCGGCTAGGCGCGCCGCTTCCCCCTCACGGTCGTCGGTGACGACGACGGTCGAGCACATCACGTTCAGCTCGATTGTGGGGAACCGCTCGCCCGCCGCCTCGCGGATCCAGGCAAGCTTGCGGTCGGTCGCCTCGGCGGTCAGATCCTCGTTGTCCTTCGACCCGTCCGGATTGGCGCGGTTGGTGACCGAGACGATGTCCGCCTCCCGCGCCGCGATCGAGAGGACGCGCTTGCCGCCGCCGCCCAGGATGATCGGCGGGTGCGGCTGCTGGACCGGTTTCGGCGGCAGGATCAGATCGGTCACCCGATAGTGCTCGCCGTGGAAGGTCGTCCGCTCCTCGACGAAGGTCTGCTTGATCAGGCGCAGCGCCTCGATCATCCGCTCGATGCGCACGCCGACCGGGTCGAAGGGGATGCCGGACTGGTCGTATTCCTCTTTCAACCACCCAGCGCCCAGGCCGAGCTCGAAGCGGCCGCCGGAGATGACGTCGATGCTGGCTACCGCCTTCGCCAGCGTCGCCGGGTGCCGGAAGTCGTTGTCGAAGACGATGCTCCCCACCCGCAACTTCGTCGTGATCGCCGCCGCTGCCGCGGTCGCCACTATCGGGTCGAGCCCGCGCACGAAGTGGTCGAGCGCCAGGAAACTCGAATACCCCAGATCCTCGCAGCGGCGCACCATCGCCAGCCACTCGTTGCCCGGACCGGTGGTCCGCCCCTGAAGCCCAAATCGAAACGGTCGTCGTTCCGTCACGTGCCCATTCCCTCTCACGCAATCGGCGGTATGATGCCGGCCTTGCAGCCCGCGCACGATACCAATGGGAAGGGGAATGCACCATATGAAGATCGTCGAGATGCGCGTCACACCGATCGCCATCGCCGACCCACCGCTGCTGAATGCGGCGGGCTTACACGCGCCCTATGCCCTGCGCACCATCGTCGAGCTGGTGAGCGAAGACGGCCTCAGCGGCGCCGGGGAGGCGCACGGCGGCGAGCGGACACTCGCGCACTTCGAGCACGCGAAGTCGGCCGTCGTCGGGCAGGACGCCTTCAACCTCGCGCGCCTCTGGCTCGGTGTCGCGGGCGCGTTCGACGGCGCGACGAACGAAGAGCACGTCGTCCCCGGTCAGTTCTCGCTCCTGCCCGGCGAGCGGGCCAGTAACGTCGCGCTGCGCGTCTACGGCGCGATAGAGGTTGCCGCCCTCGACCTGATCGGGAAAGCGACCGGCCGCCCGGTTTGCGACCTCCTCGGCGGCCGGGTCCGCGACGAGGTCCCCTTCAGCGCCTACCTCTTCTACAAGCGCCCCGGCGGCGGCGGCGAAGGGAACGATGTCCGCGAGGACGAATATGGCGAGGCCCGCGACCCGGACGGCGTCGTCCGCCAGGCCAAGGCGTTCATCGACAAGTACGGCTTCGGCAGCATCAAGCTGAAGGCCGGCGTCTACGACCCGGACGAGGAAGTGCAGGCGATCCTGGCGATGCGCGACGCCTTCGGTCCGGACGTGCCGCTGCGCATCGACCCGAACGGGGCCTGGACGGTCGAGACCTCAATCAAGGTCGGCACGGCCCTTGCCGGCGCGTTGGAATACTTCGAGGACCCAACCCCCGGCGTCGCGGAGATGAGCGCCGTCCGCAAGGGGCTGCTGGAGAAGGGTATCGACATGCCTCTGGCGACGAATGGCATCGTCACCAGCTACCCGGACATCCCGCCTGCCGTCGCCCAGGACGCCGTGCAGGTCATCCTCGGCGACCACCACTATTGGGGCGGCCCACGCGCCGTCTTTGAGCTCGGCCGGCTCTGCCAAACCTTTGGCATCGGCCTCAGCATGCACTCCAACAGCCATGTCGGCGTCTCGCTCCTGGCGATGACCCACCTCGGCGCCGCCACCCCCCACCTTGCCTATGCTTGCGACACGCACTATCCCTGGCAACACGCCGCCGACGAAATCCTGGCAGGTGGTCGGGTGCCGATCGTTAACGGCTCGGTCCGCGTCCCGGACGGGCCCGGCCTCGGCGCCGAGATCGACCAGGACTCCCTCGCCCGTGGCAAGGAACGCTACGAGCGCGCCGGCTACCGCAAGCGCGACGACGAGATCGAGATGCAGAAGTACGTCGACCCGACGTGGAAGAGGATGATTCCGCGCTGGTGATGACGGCCGGAGGCAGGGCTTATGCGCCAGTGGGAAGGGGGCCGACGACGAGGGCGACGGCCTCCTCGGGGTGTTGGCTGTGGCGGCGAAGGCGTGCCGCGACCTGGTGGATGCCAGCTCGGTGCAGCACGCTGACGG
>JBOGUE010000604.1:0-11940 GCA_050695955.1 Thermomicrobiales bacterium
CTACTGGCTACTGGCTACTGGCTACTTGCGGTATAGTCCGTCCGGACACGACCCGTCGTACAGATGCCGCGACGCGGTCCTCCGCGGTACGCCGATCCCCGCTCCGGCCTGCCGTCAGATAGTGCGCGCGGCCCGGAGCACAGAGACCCATGGTAACCACTGCCGGCACGCCTGCCCGTGCTGACCTGACCGTCGATGCGGCGATCCGGCGCGTCATCGAGATCGACGGCGGCGAGCCGCTGCGCGGCGAGGTGACGATCGGCGGGTCGAAGAACGCGGCCCTGCCGCTTCTGGCGGCCACCCTCCTCACCGGCGAAGAATGCACCCTCACCAACGTGCCGGCCCTCGCCGATATCCAGAATATGGTCGCGCTTCTGTCTGCCCTCGGCGCGGAGGTCGACTACTCGATGGAGCGGCGACGCATTCGCGTCCGCGCGGCCAAGATCACCAACACCGCCGCCCCGCCGGAACTGGTCGCCAAAATGCGGGCCTCCTTTCTCGTTGCCGGTCCGCTGCTGGCACGGTCTGGTGAAGTCAGCGCCTCCACGCCCGGCGGTTGCCAGCTCGGCGCGCGGCCGGTCGACGTCGACGTCCGCGGCTTCCGCCAGATGGGGGCCGAGGTGACCTTCGGCGAGCGGCGGATCGACGCCAAGTCGGCCGGCTTGCGTGGCGCCCGCATCTATATGGACTATCCGAGCCACACCGGCACTGAAAACCTGCTCATGGCCGCGGCGTTGGCGGATGGGCGGACGATGATCGTCAACGCCGCCTGCGAACCGGAGATCGTCGCCCTGGGCACGATGCTGACGCGGATGGGCGCCCGCATCTCCGGCCTCGGCTCGCCGATCATCACCGTCGAAGGGGTCGATCGCCTGCACGGCGTCTCGGAGTCGATCCTGCCCGACCGCTTGGAGGCAGGCACCTATGCCATCGGCGCGGCGATCACCGGCGGCGAGGTGACGCTGCGGCACGTCCGCGAGCCGGACATGCTGCCGATCACCGCCAAGCTGCGGGAGGCCGGGGCTGAGGTCTGGGTCGCCGACGAAAACATGCTCGTCCGCCCCGGCGACGGGCTACGCGCCGTCGAGGTGCAGACGCTGCCCTTCCCCGGTTTCCCGACCGACTTGCAGGCCGCCTTCGCCGTCCTCATGACCCAGGCCGAAGGCACCTCGAAGATCCACGAGCGCGTCTTCGACGACCGCTTGCGCTACACCGACGAGTTGGTGAAGATGGGCGCCCGCATTTGGGTCGAGAAATACGCGGCCGACCGCTACGGCACCCACGCCGAGTTTACCGGTCCCACCAAGCTCCATGGCGCCGAAGTACGCGCCCTCGACATCCGGGCCGGGGCGGGCATGGTCCTCGCCGGCCTCGTCGCCGCCGGCCGCACCACGATCACCGACGTCCACCACATCGACCGCGGGTACGATGGCCTGGTGCGCAAGCTACAAGCGCTCGGCGCCCGGATCGACGAGTGCCCAGGAGCCAGAGCCCAGTGCCCAGACTGATGCGATAGCATGTGGTCTGCATCAAAGGTTCGCGCCCGGTAAAGGTATGGGCGATAATGACCATCTGGGCACTCGGCACTGGGTACTGGGTACTGGGCACTGAAGGAGCGCGTAGGTGCCGCCACGGATCCTGATCGTCGACGATGAAGCCGCGGTTGCGGATCTGATCGAAGCCGTCCTCGTCGGGGAGGGCTATACGGTCGCGATTGCGCGCGACGGCGCGCAGGGGCTGATGCTCGCCCGCGAGTGGAACCCCGATTTGATCTTGATGGACGTGATGCTGCCCGGCGTCGATGGCGGCACCGCGATCAAGCGCCTGAAGGGCGATCCGGAGACGGCCGCCATCCCCATTGTCGCCATGTCGGCCGGCCGCAACATCCGCCACAAGTCCGAGGACCTGAGCGAAGCGGACGCCGCGCTGGCGAAACCGTTCGACATCGACGCGTTGCTCGCCCAAGTCGCCTTCCACCTCTCTCGCCGCAAGAACGAGGGGGGTTGACCGCTTGCCCGGTCCCTCCGTCACCGTCGTCATCCCGACCTACAACGAGCGGGAGAACCTGCAAACGCTCGTGCCTACCGTGCTCGATCTGGGACCGGGCTACCGCGTCATCGTCGTCGACGACAGCTCCCCCGACGGCACTGGCGAGATCGCCGACGACCTCGGCCGCCGCTTTCCCGGCCGCGTCGAGGTGCTGCACCGCCCCCGCAAGGAAGGCATCGGCCGCGCGTATGTGGCGGGATTCGGCCCCGCGCTGGCGACTGAAACGGATCTCATCGCCCAGATGGACGCCGACCACTCGCACGCGCCGGCCGACCTCGCCCGCCTCGTCCAGCGTGCCCCGGATGCCGACCTCGTCCTCGGCTCGCGCTACGTCGCCGGTGGCAGTACCCGCGGCTGGCCCCTTCACCGCCGCCTGATCAGTCGCTTCAGCGGTCTGTACGCCCGCCTCGTGCTCGGCGTGCCCATCGCGGACCTGACCGGCGGCTTCAAGGTCTACCGTCGCGAGACGTTGGCGGCCCTCGACCTCGCCACCATCCAATCCGACGGGTATGTCTTCCAGATCGAAACGACCTACCGCACCCTGCGATCCGGTTACCGCGTCGTCGAGGAGCCGATCACCTTTGTCGACCGTCAAGCGGGCAAGTCGAAGCTGTCGCGGCGAATCGTGCTGGAAGCGATGGTGATGGTCTGGCGGCTGCGGTTGGAACGACGCCGGAGGACGAATTCTTCGTAGGGGCGGACCGATATGTCATCGGCTCCGACTATTTCCGGTTGACGCTGTGTTTCCCGGCGTTAAAACGCCAGGCTGAACCTACCTACAGAAACCCTTCCAGGGCTGTGGCAATCGCCGCTCGTCACCACAGTCCCGGCGGGACTTCGTCGGTTCAGCCCAGGGTTTCTAACCCTGGGAGCGCGGCTTTCAAGTCGGACCAGATGACCGATGTGTCCACCTCTACGACGTTATGTTCCTCTTCGCTGCATATGCCTCATCGACCGCAACCGCCATTTCGTGCATGAATCGCGCCTTGCCGAACCGGCGCGCGTTCGCCAAGATGCGATCGACGTCCCAGGAACCGCGCTCAGACGCGCGCAATGCGTCCAGGAGCGCCGCTGGGGTTGGTTCGTGGAAGAAGAGGCCGGTTTCGCCCTCGACGATCGATTCGAGCGCGCCGCCCGCGCCGAAGGCGATGACGGGGCGACCGGCGGCCTGGGCCTCGACGGCGGTCATGCCGAAGTCTTCCACGGCCGGGAGGATGAAGGCGCGGCAGCGGCGGAGGTGGTCGGCGACGGCCGCGTCGTCCTGCTTGCCGAGGAACTCGACGGCCGGTCCGGCCATTGCTTGTAGATCCGAGAGGGCGCGGCCGTCGCCGATCACCTTGAGGGGGATGTTAGCGCGCGTGCAAGCCGCGACCGCCAGGTCCACCCGCTTGTGCGGCACCAAGCGCGAGACGACGAGATACCACTCCTCAGGGGTCGGCGGCGGGTCGGGAGGAGCGAAGCGCTCGACGGCGACGGGGGGGTAAATCACCGCCGCGTCGATACCGTAAGCCGCGTTGATCCGGGCCGCGACCGCCCGCGAGTTGGCGATGTAGGTGTCGACCCGTCGCGCGGCCCGGCGATCCAACGCCCGCAAGGCGGAGAACATGGCCGGCGCGATGGCGTTGAACACGCCCGGCAGCCGCGTCGGTCCGAGATACGCTTGATCCCGGTGGAGAAACCGCGCCGGGCTATGGCAATAGACGACGTGGGCGGCGTGCGGCGCGGCGTGCGCGTGGTGCGCCCAGGCGCTCGAATCGGCCAGCACGACGTCGAAGTCCCGCAGTTGGCGGGAGAGCGAGCCGAAGAGCGCCGGGTAGACCGGCAGCAGCGACCGGTGATACGTGGCCGCGCCCGGCAAGCGTCGCATCGCGCTCTGGTGGATCTCCCACCGCCGGTAGTCCGCCGGCAGCGCGGCCGGATCGAAGATCGACGTGAAGACCGGCGCGGCCGGATAGAGCTCGTGCAGCGCCTCCAGGACCCGCTCCGCGCCTCCGTGCTGCGTCAAATAGTCGTGAACCAGCGCGATCCGCACGTTCCCCACCATTCGTGAGCGCCAACATACGACCGGCTGAGTATACCGACCCCGGTGTTGCCCCTCCCTACGTGAAAACACGGTGACTATCCGCGCTCCCGGCTCTCCGTGTATCCGTGAACCTCCGGATGTTTGGCAAGTCCTCGCGCCGCATGCTGGCAGCGCGGCGATGGATCGCCGCGCTGAATGGGAAAACGCCTTCGAAGGAGCGAGTCATGAGTTTCTCCTTTTTGCGCCGGAAGACCCGAGTCGTACCGGCCGCGTTGCTCATCGTCGCGGCGCTGACCGTCGCGGCGATCCTGTTATTGCACGACGCCAGCGGCACGTACGCACAAGATCAGGAAGGTGCCTCGTTCACCGCGGTGCAGGTCGCGGAACCGACGCCGACGCCGGCGCCCGAATTGCCAGTGAACACGACCGATGAGTCCGGCGACGATGAAGACGTGCCGCCATTCGAGCAAGAATTCGAGATTGCCGACGAGCCACCGGACCCGGAACAGCCCAACACCTCGATCATCCTCAACAAGCGAGACTGCCCGGCGACGGTTGACGTGACGAGTATGGACGTCGATTACTTTACCGACACCTGCCACTCGCCGCTCAACGGTGTGCCCTTCGGCCTCTATCCCTCCCTCGGTCAGTTCGATACGGAGACGGCGGGCGGTGGCTGGATCGAGTGGCACGATCTTTGGCTCGGCGACGTTACGATCGCCGAAACGCTGCCCTTCGGCTACGGCGAGCCGGTCGTCTTCTGCAAGATCGGCGGCGACTTCTACGACATCTCCAACGCCGAGCGCGTCGAGGTGGTCGACGCCGGCATCGAGCGCGACCTGAACGAGGGTGACGAGACTCACATCTGCTACTGGTACAACATTCCCGCGCCCGAACAGGAATCCGGTTCGTTCAAGGTCGTCAAGTACTGGTGCGACGGTCCTGACTACTCGACCAACGCCTGCGCGGTCTACACGGGCAGCGTGCAGTTCTTGCTGTCTCTTGCCCCCAACGAAGGCGACGGAATCATCTTCGACACCGTTGGCGACGGTGTGCATCAACTCGACGTCATTCCGGGCGTCTGGGAACTGATCGAGGTCGGGGATGAATGGTGCGCCATCGAATCGCCGAACATCGACGGCGACGGTTACTTTGTCGTCGCCGCCAATGAGGAAACGGTCGTCAACGTCTTCAACTGCGACGGCGACCCGGGCGACGATGCGGAAGACGAGATGGACCTGACGACGGTTACCAAACTGCCGGACACCGGCACGGGCGCGGCGCTGACCCAGGCGCCGGACGCCACCGACGTCGTTCGGCTCGCACTCCTCGGCATGGTCGCGTTCACGGCGGTGGTCGCCGTCGGTCTCACAAGCCCGGTTGCTGGAGCATTCTATCGACATCTGGCATCATCGCGGCACTGAGAACGAATGTCCGCATCACAGGAGGACCGACAGGGATGACGGCGGCTGAGTTGATGATCGATGAGCGTCCAACCACGCACCCAGCCGCCGTCACTCCCCTCTCCTGCTCCCTTGACGAAGCGCGGATGCTGGCAGTCATCGCCCAACGGCTCGACCGCCGCCCGCGGGGGAAGGTGACGAAGGAGCGCCTGCTGGACACGATCCGGCATCTCGGGTGCGTGCAGCTCGACACGATCAGCGTCGTGGCGAGGTCCCACGAAACGGTGCTCTGGAGCCGGGTCGGCGCGTACGACCCGGTGGCAGACCTCGCGGCGCTGCATTACCCCGACGGCGCGCTGTTCGAATACTGGGCGCACGCCGCCGCCCTCGTCCCGATCGAGGCGATTCCGTTCTTCCGCCGCAATATGGCCCGCTACGTCGGACCGGATTCGCCGTACGCTGGCTGGGAGCAGCAGAACGCCGGGATACTCGATCAGGTGCTGACCACGATCCGCGAACGCGGCCCGCTCACCTCGCGCGCCTTTGAGCGCCCGGACGGCCCGCGGCCCGCGCCGTGGACCTGGTATGGCGGCAAGCCGGCGCGGGTGGCGCTGGAGTTACTCTGGACGCGCGGCGACCTGATGATCCAGCGCCGCGTCGGCTTCGAGCGCGTCTACGACCTGACCGAGCGCGTCCTGCCGAACGGCCACGGCGACCTCATGCCGTCGGTTGAGGAGCAGCGCCGCTACTTCGCATCCAGTTCTTTGCGGGCGTTGGGCGTCGCGACGCCGCGCTGGCTGACGGACTATTTCCGCACCGGCGGACGCGCCCACGTGCCCGCGAAGGACGCCAAGGCGGAGCTGAACCGGATGGCCGATGAGGGCTTGGCCGTTCCG
This sequence comes from Thermomicrobiales bacterium, assembly GCA_050695955.1. Classification (GTDB taxonomy): domain Bacteria; phylum Chloroflexota; class Chloroflexia; order Thermomicrobiales; family UBA6265; genus JBOGUF01. The sequence continues at coordinate 6,372 of JBOGUE010000604.1, forward strand.
CTTGACGTTGATGGCCTCGGCGGACCAGCCTGGCTCGATCCCGCACTCTTGCCGGTGCTGGACGACCTCCGGAACGGCCGAGGCAAGCCGGCGCTGACGACGTTGTTGTCGCCCTTCGATAGTCTGGTCTGGCATCACGGCCGGGCGGAGGCGCTTTTCGACTTCGAGCACCGAATCGAGTTCTACAAGCGCGAACCGGAGCGGCGCTACGGCTACTACTCCCTGCCGATCTTGCACCGGGGCCGCCTCGTCGGCCGCCTCGACCCGGTCTACCGCCGCAAGGAACGTGTCTTGACCGTTAAGATCGCCCACCTGGAACCGGGCGTCCGCGTCACCGACCGCCTGGCTGCCGCCGTCGCCGCAAGCCTGCGCGACTACTGTGCTTTCCTCGGCGGCGACGAGATCGTCGTCCTCGCCTCCGACCCGCCCCCTTTCGCCCCGGCGCTCACCGCCGCCCTGAATGGTCGCTGACGTCGCGTGCTAGCATCTTCCGTCAACGATTCGACCAGACCGACTCCAAGGAGAAGCAACATCCGTGACCGACAACCAGCACCAACATCTGCGCGAGCGCGACCACACCCAACCCGTTCGCATCTTCGACACCCACGTCCACTTCCCGTGGGGCGAAGACCGGGAGCCGGAGGCCGCCCTCGATGAGCTGGTCGAGACGTGCGAGCGGCACAACATCGTCAAGGTCGCCCTGCTTGGCAGCCACTGGGCCGACTACAACGACCGTGTGGCGATGGCGCTCGACCGCTATCCGGAGCGATTCGTCGGCATGTTCGGCGTCGAGCTCGAGACCGACACCCCGGAATCGATTCGCGAGGCGCATGGCCGTGGTTTCCGGGGGCTGAAGATCATCCTCGCGGTGAAGAACTACGACGACCGCGACTACTGGCCGCTCTATGCCGAGGCCGAGAAGCTGGGCATGGTCTGCCTCTTCCACACTGGGGTCGTCGGCGGCGGGGTCGACTTCCGCGATACCGACCCGTTTGACCCGGAGGTGGTCAAGCGCACCCGCTTTTGGGAGAAGCGGACCGCGGGCGAGGGCTTTTCATCGGCCCATATGGATCCAATCAATCTCGACTCGATCGCCTTTACCTTTCCCCGGTTGCGCGTGATCGGCGCTCACCTCGGCGTCGGGCAGTACGACTACGCCTGCCACATCGCCCGCTGGCGGCGCAACATCTTCTGGGACATCTCCGGCGGCGAGCTGGTGCGCCGTCACGCCTTCGAGCGCCGTCTCATTGGCCCGGAGATCTCGCCGTTCAAGCTGCTCTTCGGATCCGATTGCGGCATGGAGAAGATGGGGCACGAGATCGCCGACTGGCAAGCGGTGTTCGATCTGCTGCGCCTGACCCGCGCGGAGCGCGACCGCATCTTCTACGGCAATGCCGCTCGCATCTTCGGCGTCGACGAGTTCGCTGGCATCACCAACGAATCGGCCTACGATGAGATTTGGAACGAAGAGGACGAGGAGCCAGTCGACGAGGACGTGGGTGGGTCGGAGTTGGCGGAGCTGGAGGACGAGGAAGCGGCGGACGTCGCAATGCGTGTACAATGATAACGTCTCTGCTCACGTAATATACGCGACCAGTTATCCGCCGGTCGCGGGAAACGTTTGTCGAGCGCACGACCTTTGGAGGGCAGGATGGCGACCGTGCCGATGCCAGACCATGCCCGAGCCTCGCTTATTCCGCTGACGTTCCCCTGGAATCAGGGACAGAGTGCTCCGTTGCCGGTTCCGCTGACGTCACTCGTTGGTCGCGAGCGCGATGTTGCGCTGGCCCTCGCTCTTTTGGACCGACACGATGTCCGATTGCTGACCCTGACCGGTTCCGGCGGTATCGGCAAAACCCGGCTCGCTCTCCAGATCGCGGCCAATTTGGCGGGCGCCTTCGCCGATGGGGTCCGCTTCGTTTCCTTGGCGACAATCCTCGACCCCGGCCTGGTCGCCACGACCATCGCCCGGTCCCTCGGCATCCAACCGGCCGGCGATGCTATCGTGCGTGATGCCCTGGTGGCCGCCCTTGGCGACAGGCAGGCGTTGCTCGTCTTCGACAACTTTGAGCAGGTGCTGACCGCCGCTCCGCTCCTGACCGATCTGCTCACCTTCTGCCCGCACCTCAAGATGCTCGTCACCAGTCGAACGTTGCTGCGGGTGGGTGGCGAGCATGCCCTGCCGGTGCCACCGCTCGATCTACCCGCCCAGCACACGATTCCGTCACTCGAGAACCTGAAGCAGTTCGCGGCGGTGCAGCTCTTCGCCCATCGCGCCTCGGCCGTGGCCTCGGACTTTGCCCTGACGGAAACCACCGCGTCGCTCGTCGCCGATATTTGTCAGCGCCTGGACGGGCTGCCCCTGGCGATTGAGCTGGCTGCCGCGCAAAGTGTCGTCCTCCCACCTGCCGCGCTGCTAGCCAGGATTCAGGCTCGATTGCCCCTGCCGGGCGCGGGTCTGCTCGACGCGCCGGATCGCCAGCGCACGATGCACGACACCGTCGCCTGGAGCTACGATCTGCTGTCGGACGAGGAGCAAACACTCTTTCGGCGCGTCGGCATTTTCGTTGGCGGTTTCTCGCTCGACGCAGCAGACTTCGTCTCTGGGGGTCAGGAGTCAGGAGCTAGGGGTCAGGGGGAGCACGCCGCGCCTTCTCCGACCCCTGACTCCCGATTCCTGACCCCAACACTCGACCTCCTCGCCTCCCTCGTCGACAAAAGCTTGCTGCGGCAGGCGGCATGGGAGGGGGAACCCCGCTTCACCATGTTGGAGACGATTCGCGCATTCGCCGTCGAGCAGCTCGTTGCCCGGGACGAGTTTGACGCGGTCAGTGACGCGCACGCGGGGTGGTGCCTGGACCTGGCGGAGCGCAGCGAGCTGGCGCGGCGGCTACCGGCCGGAGAACGTCAACTTCGGCGCTTGGAAGCCGACCACGCCAACCTCCGCACCGCGCTCGATTGGCTCGACCGGAGGGGCGACGCCGAACGTCTGCTGCGCCTGGCCGCCGCGCTGGGCGGCTTCTGGCATGCGCACAGCCACTATCGCGAGGGGCGAATCTGGCTTGAACGGGCGCTGGCGGTTGAGACCCAGGCATCGGATGACCTGCGGGCGCGTGCGCTCGTTGAGTTGGGCGGTCTGCTCGCCTTGCAGAGTGAGACTGACCGTGCAGAACAGATCCTGACCGAGAGCGTCGCCGTGCTGCGCGAATACGGCGATGCGGCAGCCGCGGCAATCGCCCTCATTCGCCTGGGTGGGATCGCGGACCATCGCGGGCACTACAGCCAGGCGGAACGCCTGCTCGAGGAGGCGCTCAGCCAGGCCGCGGCCATCCAGGACTCGGAATACGCCGCCATTGTGACCGGATGGGCGCTGGCGAATCTCGGCGTCGCCGCACAGGGCCAGGGTCGCTTTGACGTCGCCAGGATGCGGCACGAAGAGTCGCTCCAGATCTGTCGCGAGCACGGCTATCTCCTCGGCGTCATCCGCTCGCTGCGCGATCTCGGGGACCTCGCGCGCGACCAGGGCGACTTCGGCGGCTCCGTCGCCTTCTACCGCGAGTGCCTTTCGCTGCTCGGTGAACACGGGGACGTGCGCGTCGTCGTTGACGTGCTGGAAGGGTCCGCCCGTGCCGCGGCGGCCTGGCATCAGCCGGAGCAGGCGGCGCGACTCTTGGGCGCCGCGGAGGCCTTGCGCGAGGAGATCGGCGCCGCCTTCATCGTCCCGACCGACCGGGCAGCACACGAGCGCACGGTGGCGATCATCCGCGCATCGCTGGGGGAGCATGGCCTCCAGGCCGCGTGGTCGATCGGGCGCGGGCGCGGGCTGGCGAGCGCCATTGCCGAGATGCAGGCGATGTCATCCCCCGCCGTCGCCGACGTCGCGGTTGACCACGCCGGAATCACGCTATCGCCGCGGGAGCACGAGATCCTCCGACTGCTCACCGCCGGCCAGACCGACCGCGAGATCGCCGATGCGCTCTTCATCAGCGTCCGCACCGTCGAGCACCATGTTGCTCGCATCCTGCGCAAGCTCGGAGTCCGCACGCGAACGGCTGCCGTCCGCGCCGCCATCGCCGCCAGCCTCGTCGATCCCAGCCCCTCCACGTCGGACTAAGCCGCGCTTGCACACCGTCATGCTGAGGAATCGAAGCATCCCCGCGCGCAGCGCATCGGCGGTGCGACGGGGCGGCTTCGCCGGGGGATGCTTCCCGGTGGTCAGCATGACGGAGCTTTTCAAACAGATCCTAAGCGGCGACGGCGTATCTCCCCCCGTCCCATTCATCTCTCCCCACCGTCCGAAGCAGGGCCAACTCGATCACGCGAATAGGTACTGTCCCAGGACTGGTTGGGGTACTTGTACGGATCGACCGGCCGTTCGCGCCGGTCTAGAGTCGGACCCACGTTCCCGTACTTCGGTCGCTGTATGTATGAAGGGGGGCCCACTTGTCCGCGCTCCTCCTCCGCCACAAAGTGACGGACTACGTGACCTGGAAACAGGTCTTCGAGGAACACGGGGACGTTCGCCGGGCCTACGGCTCGCAGGGTAGCCGCCTCTTCCGCAACACCGCCGACCCGAACGAAACCGTGATCCTATTCGAGTGGGACGACCTCGACCGGGCGCGCCTCTTCGCGCAGTCCGATGACCTGCGCGGTGCGATGGCGCGAGCGGGAGTCGCCGACCAACCGGACATCTGGTTCCTGGAGGAGGCCGACCAGCCCTCCGTTTGAAGCTCGCCCGCGGGACAACCGCCGGCATGTCGCCGGCCCCGTGGCACACATGCAGAAGGAGACAGTGACATGACGACCATGACCGCATCGACCAGCGCTCCACTCGTGGCCGCGTTGGATGAAGACGCCGCGCAATGGTTCGTGGGAGCGCGGACCTGGATTCGGACGACGGCCGCGCATGCCGGCGGCGTCCAGGGCGTGATCGAGTTCATCCTCCCCGCTGGTTGGGGCACGCCCTACCACGTCCACCGTAACGAGGACGAGACGTTCTACGTGATCGACGGCGAGATTCGCGTCTTCAGCGGCGACCAATCGTGGGTGGCAGGACCAGGCGGCATCGCCTTCCTACCGTGCAACATCCCCCACGGCTTCCGGGTTGAGGGGAGCGCACCGGTCCGCGCGCTTCACCTCGCCACCTCGATCGGCTTCGAGGGCTTCGTGACCGACCTGAGCGAGCCGGCGCCACCCGCCGGACCGCCGGATTTCCCCAAGCTGGCGCTGGTCGCCGCCCGGTACGGTATCGAGATTCTCGGGCCGCTGCCCGAGTAAGAGCGGTCCCCAAACGCCTCTCCGGTCTACGAGGAACGTCGATGTCATCTCAACGTTTGCGGGCGCATCTCAACTTCAACCACCGCGGCGGCACACGGTTCGCCCTCGCGGCGACCGCTGCTATCCTGCTCGCCGTCTTCGTCGCCGTCGTTGGCTGGACGCCCCCGGCCTCGGGCGACGAGGAGCCGCGGGTCCGCGCCTTCACGCTGACCGCGTCCGAATTCGATTGGGACATTCAGCCAGGCACCACGGTGCGCGCCTGGGGCTACAACCAGCAGGTGCCGGGCCCGGA
>JBOGUE010000605.1:0-8700 GCA_050695955.1 Thermomicrobiales bacterium
CTTCTGGTCGTGGGATTAGCTCGATGTCGTGGCAGCCGGCGTCTCGCTCGACTGATTGCCGAAGTCCATCTCATGGGTGAGCAAGATCGCTTCGGCTACCTCTCGCATCGACTTGCGAGAGTCCATGCTCGTCTTGCGGATGCGGTGGAACGCCTCGGACTCGCGCAGACCGTGGACCTCCATCAGGACGCCCTTGGCCCGCTCGACAATCTTTCGAGATTCGAGTGCTTCCTTGAGGCCACCGACCTCACGCTCCAGGGCGCAGAATTCCTCGAAACGTGCGAGAGACAGCTCAATCACCGGAACCAGTTCGGCCTCGCGGAACGGTTTGACCACATAACCGACGACGCCGGCTTCCTTCGCGCGCTCGACGAGTGGTTGGTCCGAGTAGGCGGTGAGAAGGACGACCGGTGCGATCTTTTCCGCCGTCAGCCCTTCGGCCGCGGTAATACCGTCGACCTCCGGCATCTTGATGTCCATGATCACGAGGTCGGGCCGGAGTTTGCGCGCGAGATCAAGTGCCACCCGGCCGTTGCCAGCCTCGGCGACCACGTCATAGCCAATTTGGGTCAACATTTCACGCAGATCGAGCCGGATCAACGACTCGTCGTCCGCAATGATGATGCGCCGCGCCGCTCGGCCGCCGCCGCCGTTCTGTGTCACGTTCACGGCAAAACCCACAGCGGAACACGTCCGTTCCGTTATGCCAGACGCGATGATCGCCTGCCCCGAATGCCCACACGGTGCGTGTAACGTTGAGTAAAGCTGGTCGGGGCGAGAGGATTCGAACCTCCGACCACCGGTACCCCATACCGGTGCGCTACCGGACTGCGCCACGCCCCGATTCACGGTGATTATAGCACGCTGGCGTCACGCACAAGTTCGGAATTAACTTGAGACGGTAAGACGGCGTTGTGGGGGCGGACCGCCGTGTCCGCCCCTATCCGGTCGTATCGATCGCAGGCCAAGCCAGTCGCGAACTAGTCTAACGGTGCTCTCAGCGTCAAATTCGCCCGCTGTCACACTATCGGAATGAGACGACGGGCTCTTTGGCGGGCTCCGATGCACGTTCGAGGTTGAGAGCCAGTAGGCGGCTCAGGATGTCCTCCTCCGGCGCCGTAGCGGGGTCGGGATCATCCCATCCGTAGGCATCCCATATCGCCCTGTCGCGCGCCGCGTGCATATTCACCAGCCAGGTCGGACGATCGTTGTAGAGGTGGGTCAAAGTCCGCTTCTTCAAGTCGGACTCCGATGCGCCCGGCGGATTGAGCCAGTTACGGCGGTTCTCGTCCAGTTCCCGCGCCGCGTCAGCAATAGCGTGCAGCTTCGGTTCGAGCCAAGGCTCCCGCCCCGGCGACCACGGGAGAGGGAACGTCTCGAAACAGGTCGTCGCGTGTAGCGCGGGCGATCTTCGAGCGATGTTCCCATCCGCAGCGACCAGACCTCGTGCACCCGGGAGTGGAGGACGCCGAAGAAGTAGTCGTCCTGGCGAGCGAAAATCACCAGAGCACTGTCAGGAAGAGTGCCCCTGGCCGCCCCAACAAAGAGCCGGTACTTTGCATGTCGCACGGTACAGACAAACCGATCGAGAGTGACCAGTGCGGAACGCATTTCCGGTCGCGGTCGCTCATGTATCCACCATCGCGCAGTCGGGTTGAACGTCGTACGAGGTACTTTGCAGTGGCGCTCGACGAAACGATACGGCGCCTCACAGAAGGATGCGTCGTGCTCGGACAAGTCGGGCGGAAAGACGACTATCCACATGTCGCGCGGTCGCTTCGTTACGTCGTGACCGCTGATCCAGGGTCGGATCACGTCTACGTTGGATTGACCGTTGGGATTCGTTGGTAGCGCCAGGATTGCGGCAGCTTCAACTTGGTCGAGTTCGAACGGTCCACCCTTTTATCTCCCTCAAACGCAAGACTCTGGTTCTCGACCAGGGATGGGGCGATGGTAACGTCAATGTCAGAGGTGAGGTCCGGTTTGATCGTCGCGACCGGCATGCCATCTAGGACACGGTTCTGCTCCTGGCCATTGTCGAAGCCGACGATGGCAATTCGGGCGGCAGCACCGTCGAGAATCCACGGTTCGTCGTCCCACGCCATGAATATGACGCCGGACTCCTTGATCCGCCTGGAGCCTCACGGTTCACCCCACCACGAATGGCGTTGGTAGCGAGCAGCCCGGCGCGAACAGAGCCGTCGCCCTCGATCTGGTCACGGGCCTTCTCGAAGAAGTAGCAGCACAAATCCGCAAACCGAGGTACGCGGCCTTCGTAGACACGGAAAAGGTCTCCGAGGTATTCGTCGCCAAGTTCTTGCCTAATCCGATTGCCGCCCAGGAACGGCGGATTGCCGACGATGAAGTTCGCCTCTGGCCATGTCGCCTCCTTCGGGTTTGCCGGGTCGCTCCGGTCGAGCAAGGCGTCCTGCAACCGGACTGTTTCCATCGGCTCGAGCACCGGTTCCCGGTTGACCTGGAACCCGTTGGCCGTCATCCATTGCAGGTAGCCGATCCAGACGACGACCTGGGCGAGTTCGTGCGCGTATTCGTTAATCTCCAGCCCGTACAACTGCCGGGGGCCGACGTGGGGCAGCATGGCCGGGAGGCCGTTCGCGGTGCCGTAGGCGACGACCTCTTTCTCCAACTCCTTCAGGGCGGCGGACGCGACGCTGAGTCGGCTGCTCCAGCTGCGTGAGCTGGCGACGCTGGAGGCGTGGGTGGTCGAGCTCGAACGAGCGGCTGGGTTCGAGGAGCGATGAGCCAGTGATGAAAGCACTGACGAAGCGGCTGAATGCGGCCGAACGTGCGCAGGCCGACCGTCCCCGCCGGGAGCCCGATCCCCACCCCTTCGACCCGGCGCGGATGACTGGGGAGGAACAGGGAGAACTGAACGCCCTCTTCGCGTCGCTGCCGTTGAACGCGAACGGCTGGCCCGACCTCTCCTTCCTGGACAACACCGAATTCGTGCGGGCCGCAACGTTGGTCTACCAGGGGCGGGAGCTGGACTGGGAGGCGATACCATGAGCGGACGCCGGCTGCAGGGACGCGTGCGTCAGATGGCAACGTTCCAGGGTGGCAGGGCGGAAGATCGCCGCATCCTGCAGCGGGCGGCGGCAGAGATGGGGTAAGCGTGGAGGATCTGCGGGCCGAGGGAGACGGGTTCCGACGCCGCTGCCAGGAGACTGGGCTGACGACGGTGGCGCAGTGCGCGGAGTTGATCGCCGCGGAGGAAGGCCTCTCCGCGACGGAGGTGCTGGCGGAGACAAAGCGGCTGGTGAAGCGGTGGGCGGCCTCAGCGAGGCGACGTTGCGGCGACGACCGATTAGCTCCGATTGCGCCATGAGGAGTTCAACCGGTTACCCCTTGAACCTTCTCTGCCTTCGCGGGTCGAGCGCATCCCTAAGGCCGTCCCCGAGCAAGTTCAAGCCGAGGATGAGCACCATGATGAAGAGGCCCGGAAAGACGCCGTACCAGGGCGCGTTGCTGAGGTAGGTGCGGCCGGCGCTGACCATGTTGCCCCACGATGGCGCCGGTGGCTGCGTGCCCAAGCCCAAGAAGCTGAGGGACGCTTCGAGCAGAATCGCCGCGGCCATCGCCACTGACGCCAAGACCATGACTGGCGGCAGCACATTCGGCAGCAGCGTGCGCACCAGCAGATGCCAGTGGCCAGCCCCGACGCTGCGCACCGCCTCGACATACTCCTTTTCCGATTCGGTCAACACGCTTGCCCGCGCCATCCGCGCGAATGCCGGGACATTGATCAGTCCAATGGCGATGACTGCACTTTGCGTGCTCCGCCCCAGCACGGCAATGGCCGCGATGGCGAGGAGGACGGCCGGAAAGGCGAGGATAAGATCGAATAGGCGGGCCAGGATCGTCTCGGTCAGGCCGCGGCAGTAACCCGCGATCATCCCGAGCGACACGCCGATCAACGCGCCAAGCAGCACCGCGCCGCCGCCAGCGATCAGCGAGATCCGGCTGCCATAGATGACACGGCTCAACAGGTCGCGGCCAAACTCATCGGAGCCAAAGGGGCGGCTCCACGATGGCGGTTGAAACTGCTCCCGCGGCGCCAGCTCCAGGGGCGGGTAGGGCGCGATGAGCGGCGCGAAGATCGCCTCCAGGACCATCAGCCCCACCAGAATCAGCCCGGCCCGACCCTGCCGGTCACGAAGCAGCCAGCCGAGCGTAACACGCCACAGACCACTGGGGGGCGGCGCCTCGGTCAGCTCCCGCGGCGGCGCGGACCCGCCCTCGGGTGCGCGGAGGCGCGACGGAGTTAAGCCATTGCTCACCGGCCGAACCGGATGCGTGGATCGAGCAGCCCATAGCTCAGATCGACGAGCAGGTTAATCAGAACGAAGACGGAAACCAGAAAGAGCATCGTCCCTTGAACGACACTGTAGTCACGATTGTTGATGGCCTGGACGATCAACTGCCCGAGTCCTGGCCACTGAAAGATCGCCTCCGTGATGACCGCGCCGCCCAACAGCTGACCAAGCTGGATGCCAAGCACCGTCACCACCGGAATGAGCGCGTTCTTCAGCACATGCCGGCGAATGACGACGCCCCCGCCGAGTCCCTTGGCCCGCGCCGTTCGCACGTAGTCGTTGTCCATGACCTCCATCAGGGCTGTGCCCAACATCCGGGCCAGGACTGCCGACAAACCGACCGCCAGGGTGATCGACGGCAGGATGAGGCGTTCGAGCCCAGCTAGCGGATCCTCGAAGATGCTGACGTGGCCGGACATCGGCAGCCAGCCGAGGCGCAAGCCGAATAGCAAGAGTAAGAGTAGACCGAGCCAAAACGTCGGGATCGCGAGCGCCAGCGCGGTATAGCCGGTCACCGCGTTCGCCAGCCAGGAACCGCGACGCAGCGCCGTCATCAGCCCCACCGGAAAGCCGATCAGAAGCGAGAGAACGATCCCGCCAGCCGCCAACTCGACCGTCGCGGATAAGCGATTCTGTATCAAGGTGCTGACGGGAAAGCCACTGATGAATGACTTGCCGAGGTCACCTTGCAGCACGTTCCCGATCCAGACCCCGTACTGGACCGGGAGCGGCTTATCCAGCCCGAGATCACGCCGGACTATTTCAAGCTGCTCCGGTCGCGCGTTCGGCCCAGCGACGGCGCTGGCCGGATCGCCCGGGATCAACCGGAGCAGCAGAAAGACGACGATTGACGCCAGGAGGAGGAGCAGGGCCGCCTGAAGCAGGCGCTGCAGACTATATGCCCACATTCTGCCTGCCTAGGCCAGCCACGCCTCCGAGAGGTCCATGTCATCGTCAAGGTGGACTCGGAAGTTTTGAACGCTGTTGCGCACGCCAAAGACGTTGTAGCGGAAGGAGAGGACCAGGGCGAAGGCTTCATCGAGCATGTACTCGCCTAGCGCATCGTAAGCCTGCTTCCGCTCTTCGGGTTCGGTGATGCCCGCGGCGGCAGTCACGAGTTCCCGGTAGGTTGGCGGCGAGAAGTTCGTTCGGTTATCGTCCAAACGGAAGCCCGACATGCTGTTGAAGAGCGTTGACGGATCCTTGTGCGAGAAGCCGGCGCTGGCGATCAACGTATCGTACTCCTTGGCCGGCCAGAGTTGGCCCCAGTCGGCGGTGGTGACATCGTTGATGGTGAGCGTAACGCCGATCGTGGCGAGGTCGGCCTGGATGATCTGCGCCATATTGCGAAGCTCGGAGGCGTCGGAAATCGTCACGACCGATGTCTCGAAGCCGTCGCCGTGGCCCGCTTGGGTCAGCAACTCCTTGGCCCGGTCAAGGTCATAAGGGAACCAGTCGACATGCTCGGCGTTGTAGGCGAGCGACCACTCCGGGAACGGTGACTGGGTCGCCTTACCCACCCCGAACAGCACCGTGTCGACAATCGTTTGCCGGTCAATCGCGTGCGACATTGCCTGGCGAACCTCCTTCTGGTCAAAGGGCGGTCGCGCTGTATTGCAGTAAAACGTGTAGAACTGTGAAGCCTCGGTGCCTAGCACGACCGCGAGATCACTCGATTCGCGCAAGCGCGGAACCTCGTTCAACGGCACGCCCTGAATGATGTCCAGCTCGCCCGCCTCGAGACTCGCGACCGCCGCCTGCTGGTCCGGCACCCCCCGCACGATGATCTCATCGGCATAGGGCAGCCCTTCTTCCCAGTAGTTCTCGTAACGGACGAACCGCGCCTCCTGGCCTGGATTCCACTCGGCGAACGAGAAAGGCCCGGTGCCAACCGGATTAATCAGCGGGTTGGCGAACGCTTCCGGCGCGACGATGCCCATCACCGTCAGCAGATCGAAGATCGCGTTGGCCGGTTCGCTGAAGGTGAATTCGACCGTCAGCGGATCGGGCGCGGTGACGCCGGTCATCGGCCGGGTGTAACCGAGCAGGGAGTGACTGAGCGTCGCATCCTGAGCGCGTTCGATATTCGCCACCACATCATCGGCGGTGAACTCCTGGCCGTTGTGGAAGGTGACGCCGGAACGCAATTTGAACGTCACTGTCAGCCGGTCGTCCGAGAACTCCCAACTCTCGGCCAGTTGCGGTTGCGGATTCAGTTCCGCATCGTAGACGACCAGGGTGTTGTAGAGCTGCCGATACATCGGCAGGTTGGCGGTGATGGCGAAAAATGGGTCGAAGTGGAGAAAGTCACCGGGACGGCCGACGCGGATTGAGCCGCCGCGAACCGGCTCACCCTGGGCCCGGGCGAAATTGACACAGGAGGGGATGAGCATGGCGCCGGCGCCCATCATGCCGGCTCCCACAAGCTGTCGACGGGTCAACGCGCGAGGCATCTGCTCCTCCGTTGAGTGAGTTAGGCGGAAACGGACGCAACCCCGGCAACCGTGCTCCGGTTGCCGATGAAGTCCTCAAGAAACTCGACGAGTCGCTGCACGGCGAGGGTGAGCGCGGCTTCGCCCGCTTCCGCCGTCGCCAGCCGCGGGTCGCCAATGTTGCCATTGGCGGTGATCTCTACAAAGGACGCCGCCGCGTCAACAAAGGCCCCGGCCGGGGCGCCGCCGCCAGCCAGCGCGGTGTGACGATAGCGCGGCTCCAGCTCCTCACCCTTGGCCAAGGCGTCTGTCCGCCCCAGTTGCGGCGCCGCGGCCATTGCCAGCGACGCCTCGATTTCACAGGCGTGCGCGTAGGCCCGGCCAAATCGCTTCTTCAGCAGATCGGCAGCGGCCGATAGGTAGATCGCGGTGGCGACGTCGACGCCCAACTCTTGACGCGCTTGGGTTGCGATCACGCTCAGCATCGCCTGATTGCCGCCGTGGCCATTCAGCAGAAAAAAGCGCTTCACGCCATGCTGTTTGAGCGAACGCATGACGTCCATCAATACCGCCGTGAAGGTCGCGGGCGAAAGCGAAATCGAGCCCGCGAAGCGCATGTGATGGGGAGAAAGGCCAAAGGGAAGCGATGGCGCGACCACCGCCCGCGGCCGCAAGCGCTCGGCGACGCGTCCGGCTACCGCGGTCGCCAGGGTGATGTCCGTTGACAGGGTCATGCCGGGACCATGCTGCTCGTTCGACCCGAGCGGAATTAGGACAACCCCGGAGTCAGCGAGCGCCTCTTTTGCCTCCGGCCATGTCATTTCGTCGAGAAAAAGGGAGCGCGCGAAGCTTGTCATCGGTGCCATCGCTTTCAAGATGTCGAACTACCTCGCGGAGATGAACCAACGCTATCACCCACCCAAGGGCGTGTCAACGTCCTGCAGATGGCTAAGTGCGCCCGGCAAACGGTGATAGGCGATGCGTAAGCAGGCAGGCACGGCTCCGGCGATCATGGAGGTTTCCCGCTGACAGAATCGCTGACGCGTCCTGTGCCGGCCTGCTTACGCATCGCGGCTCAACCTCGTCTGGGCACCGTTGATCGTCCTCCTTTCCGAGCGAGCGCTGGTCATCCAGACCCATCCGCTGGGACGGCATCGCCGTCGGTTGCCGGATCGGGAGCTCTCTGAGCATGTCGTGGTCGTCCTGGTCCATGGCTCCGGCGACGAGCGCATCGCCAGCGCCGACTGATCGAGCCCAGACCCGTCACCCGAGTTCCCGGAGCGTCCGGGATCGACGAAGGTAATGGATTCGGCTGAGGTATCGACCGACCGAGCGCGAGTTAGTGGGCGTGTGAGAAGCCCTCATCCTGTTTCCAGCCGGTGGAGCATGAGGTTGATCATGGCGATCTTGATCATCGCCTCGCTGCTCCCTGGCCGCTCCTCGTAGTCCTTGCTCAATCAACGGTACCGGCCGAGCCAGGCGAAGGTCCGCTCCACGATCCACCGCTTGGGCAGAACCGCGAAGCCGCGCTGCTCGGCCGGCTTCTTGACGATGTCGATCGTCCACCGCCCGGCCTCCGTGGCCCAGCCGCGCAGGCGCCCGGCGTAGCCGCCGTCTGCCCAGATGCGCACCAACCGGGGGCAACACCCCAGCAGCTTGGCCAGGATCAGACCGACGGTGTCGACGACGAGGTGGCGTTTTCGCCCGCTGACCTTCTTGCCGGCGTCTTACCCGCGCGGCCCCCTTTTTCGGTCGTCTTGACCGATTGACTGTCCACGATGGCGGCGCTGGGGGTCACCGCGCGGCCAGCCTTGACCCGCACCCGCTCGCGTAGGGCGTCGTGGATCCGGTCCCAGGTCCCGTCCAGGCTCCAGCGCCGAAAGTAGTAGTGGACCGTCCCCCACGGCGGGAAGTCGTTGGGCAGCAGGCGCCAG
>JBOGUE010000606.1:0-3102 GCA_050695955.1 Thermomicrobiales bacterium
GGCATCTGTGCAGTCGCCTCCTGCGCAAGGTTCTGAGCCATACCATCGCCACCCTCCTGAACGCCGCGATCGGTAATCCACCGCTCCAACTCGCTCGACTGCTCCCCTAAACTCGCACACCGGGTTAACTAGGCGTCGCTCGCCTTGATCGCCGCCATGGCGGCAACCAGGTCCTTGACGGCCCCGGCCGATTTCTGAAACGCGGCCTGCTCGGCGTCGCTCAACGTGATCTGAATGATTTCCTGCATACCGCCGGCGGCAAGCTTGATCGGCACGCCGACGAAGAGGTCGTTCGTTCCGTACTCGCCTTGCAGGTAGACGCTGCACGGCAAGATACGTCTCTTGTCGAGCAGGATTGCGTCGACCATCTCGACGACCGACGTACCGGGCGCGTAATAAGCGCTTCCGGTCTTGAGCAAGCCGACGATTTCTGCCCCGCCGTTGGCTGTACGAGCTTCAATCGCCCTTACCCGGTCGGCCGGCAAAAGCTCGGTGATGGGAATGCCGGCGACGGTCGAGTAGCGAGACAACGGCACCATTGTGTCACCGTGGCCGCCGAGGACGAACGCGGAGACATCCTCGACCGAGACGTCCAACTCCATTGCAATAAATGTGCGGAACCGCGCCGAGTCGAGCACACCAGCCATACCTATGACGCGCTCTCGCGGAAAACCGGCCGCGTCGAAGGCGACGTGGCACATCGCGTCGAGTGGGTTGGACACGACGATGATAACGGCTTTTGGCGAACCGGGCACCACCTGTTCTGTCACCGACTTGACGATGCCCATGTTCGTTCGCAGCAAATCGTCGCGGCTCATGCCTGGCTTACGCGCGATGCCCGAAGTAATGACGACGACGTCCGAACCGGCGGTCTCTTCGTAACCATTGGTTCCAGTCAGGAGCGAGTCGAAGCCCATGAGCGGGCCGACCTGCATCAGGTCGAGCGCCTTGCCCTGGGGCAATCCTTCGACGATGTCGACCAGCACAACGTCCGCATAGTCGCGGAGCGCGAGCATTTGCGCGACCGTACCGCCGACCATTCCTGCTCCGACGACCGTCACCTTTGGGCGAATACGCGTCCCCGCCGCTATCAACACCATCGTCCGTCCCTTCTCGCCAGTTCGCCCCGACATGGTCGACATGAAGACATCCCGGATGCAAAAGGGAAACGACCGGGCCAGGATGATAGCATAGGCCCCGAATTGCCCCCGGTCGTGCGATTGTTTGGAGCGTCGATGTTCGATCCACCACCCACGTTCTCTGTTCCCTTTGGGCGCGGCAGCGTCGAATTCACCCTACCGCCTGGCGTGACTGGACACGTCGCGACGTCACACGCCGTGCCACTACTTGCCGACCCAGTATCCGCCGCCAGCTCCGCTGTTAGGAAACCATATGGTGTTCGAAGCTTACGAGAAATGGGGCGGGGCAAACGTCGAATATGCATTGCGGTGACCGACGCGACACGCGCTTGTCCCGACGACCTCATCGTGCCCCCGATGCTTGATGAGCTCGCCGTTGCCGGGGTGCCAGATGAGGCGATCACATTCTTGGTTGCCGTCGGTGTCCATCGCGCCAGTACCGATGCTGAGAAGCGAGAGAAGTTGGGCAACGGCATCGTCGATCGATTTCGCGTCGTGGACCACGATGCAAGCGACCAACGCAATCTCGTGAAGGTCGCCGAGGGTCCAGGCGGCGTTCCCTTTGTGCTCAATCGGATTGCCGTCGAAGCCGACCTCCTGTTGGCGACCGGTCGCGTCGAACCTCACCAATATGCCGGCTATAGCGGCGGTGGCAAGACGGTCGCTATCGGGTGCGCGGGCGACGAGATCATCTCCTACACCCACGGCCCGGCGATGCTCGATCTGCCGGGCACGCGCCTTGGGAAACTGGACGGAAATCCATTTCAGGAGACCGTGCGGCGCGTCGCCCGCGCGGCGAACGTCGGCTTCGTCGGCAATGTGGTGATGGACGACGACGGACATCTCGTCGGCATTGCGTACGGTGCACCCGAATCGGTGCAGGATCACCTCGCGGAAGAGGCCTCCGCGATGTACACGGTGCCGACCCCGGATCAGGTGGACATCGCCATTGCCGGCGTCGGCCACCCCAAAGACGCGAACCTGTATCAGGCCAGCCGCGCGGCGAGCTACCTTCAGTTCGCGCCCATACCTGTCGTCCGACGAGGCGGCGTGATCGTTATTCCGGCACAGTGTCCGGAGGGGGCCGGCAGCGGCGCCGGGGAGCAACGGTTCAAGGCGGCAATGAGCCAACCAGGCGGGCCAGAGGTGGTCATGGCTCGTGCCCGTGCAGACGGGATTCGGCCTGGTGAACAGCGTGCCTACATCATGGCACGGGTGCTCCAAAACGTGTCGGTTATCGTCGCCGGGGCCGACGATCCGGCGGAAGTACAGTCAGTGGGATGCATTCCCGCTGCAACAGTGGACGAGGCGCTGGCAATTGCCCAGCAGTACGTTGGCATGCCCGCGACCGCGCTGATCGTACCGCATGCGCTGCTGACGTTGCCCATCGTGCAGGCAGCGGCCATCGCCGGCTGACGCCCGATGGCTCGGCGGGATCCAGGTCAGGTTGCCCACCTTGCCCACCCATGGAGAGGTGGGCAACCTACCCGCGAACAGTCTCCGCGAGGCGCGAATTCGATTGACGCTTGGGCACCAGCAGCCTATAATTCCGCGGGCTGACATGGCTCCTGCCCAGGTGGCGGAATCGGCAGACGCGCTAGCTTGAGGGGCTAGTGCCCGTTTAGGGCGTGGGGGTTCAAATCCCTTCCTGGGCACCGACCGGCGTTCGGCGTTCGGCGTTCGGCGTTCGATGTCTACGCCGAACTCCGAACCATGAACGCGAAGTAGTTTCCGGGGGCGATTAGCTCAGCTGGGAGAGCGCCACGTTTACACCGTGGATGTCAGAGGTTCGAGCCCTCTATCGCCCACCGAGGCCGGCACGCCTTGCCAAGGTAGCTCAGTTGGTAGAGCTCACGACTGAAAATCGTGCGGTCGGCAGTTCGAGTCTGCCCCTTGGCACCGCCGGACCGCGAGGTCCGCACACCGGCTCTCGAGCATTCCACCCCATGACCCCGCTCTACAC
>JBOGUE010000607.1:0-2918 GCA_050695955.1 Thermomicrobiales bacterium
AAGGTGGGCTTGGCATCGGTGCTGGCGGGCATTTGAGCTCCTGCACAAGGGCGGCAAGGACGGCGAGGCGGCGAGATATCACAAGGCACGGCCGGCACTGGAAAAGTGTTCAACGTCGTTATCCACCGGCTGTGGCACGTCGAGTCCGGGTGACCCGTCTATGCTGGTCGCGTTGTTGGCCTGCCGGTATTTCAGCGCCCAGTCCTCGCCGCCTTGATCGCGCTTGCGCTCCGCCCAGCGGAAGAGTTGGTCGCGTTCCTCGACGAAGTCCATGCGCGGGACGACGAAGCCGCAGGAATCCGCGATGCGGGTGACGTCGACGACGACGATCGAGCGAAGAACGGAGAGGATCTCTTCAGCCGGGCGAAACCGCTTCAGGAGATCGCTGAACTCGGGCTCGTGTTCCTGCACGATGCGGCCGTGGCCGTGGAGACGGAGGATCTTGGGTGGTCCTGCGAAGGCGCAGAACATGAGGACGATGCGGCCGTTGTCGCGCAGGTGGGCGACTGTCTCGATGCCGCTGCCGTTGAGGTCGAGGTAGGCCACCGTGGTCGGGCCGAGGACGCGGAACGTGTCTTGCCCGCCTTTTGGCGAGATGTTGAGGTGTCCGGATGGGTCGGTCGGCGCGGTGGCCACGAAGAAGAGGGGCTGTGCGCCGATCCAGTCGACAAGTGTGTCGTCCAAGGCGTCGAAACGTCGCCCCATGGTGATTCCCCCCGTATGTCGTCGAACACGCCAATTGCCATGGCCCGCGCGGCACGATGGCGATTGTAGTCGCCACACGATGCCGATGGATTACCAGACTTCTGGTATTGCCGCCGACGAACGACCCAAGCGTAGTGAAAACCAGCGGAAACAGCGTGGCTACGTCATTCGACGTAGCAGTCTACGCAATCGTCGGTGGAGAAATACTGCTAACGACTGATGTTGCCGCAATGGACTTCGTCCATGATACGACCGTCGCTAGGGGATATCGGCGCGACGGACCGAGAGAAGAGACGGGTGTCGCCTAAGAGTACCCGGCTCCTGCGCACAACACGTTCGCTCATGGGTCTGGGCGGCGTGACTGGTTTGATGGTGGACCCGAATCGAATGCACCTCTATGGGAGGAGGGACACGATGGTTTTTGATCTTCTCCCCGCGGTCGATGCGCCGCGACTGACCGCCGAAACAATCCGGCAGCTACAGGCGCATCTGCGCGGCGATCTGTTGTTGCGGGGCGATGAGGGATATGAGGCGGCGCGGCGGGTCTGGAATGGCGGAATCAACCGCCACCCAGCGTTGATCGTGCGGGCCGCCGGGGCAGCCGACGTGATGGCGGCGATCGACGTCGCCGGTACCTACGACTTGCCGCTGTCGATCAAGGGCGGCGGGCACGGCGTCGCCGGTCATGCGATCGCCGACGGTGGGTTGACCATCGACCTCTCGTCGTTCAAGGGCATCCGGGTCGATCCCGAGCGCATGACGGTGCGGGTCGATGGCGGCGTGACCGCGGGTGAGCTGATCAAAGAGACGCAGGGGTTCCTGCTGGCGACGCCG
Source organism: Thermomicrobiales bacterium (assembly GCA_050695955.1). Classification (GTDB taxonomy): domain Bacteria; phylum Chloroflexota; class Chloroflexia; order Thermomicrobiales; family UBA6265; genus JBOGUF01. Next base: position 1,540 of record JBOGUE010000607.1, read on the forward strand.
ACCGGCAAGCTGCCGGGCGCGGGTGTGGCTGGGACGACTCTCGGCGCGGGCATCGGCTGGCTGGCGCACAAGCACGGCCTGAGTATTGACAACCTCCTCTCGGCCGACGTCGTGACGGCGGTCGGCCGGCTGCTGACGGCAAGCGCGGAGGAGCACGCCGACCTCTTTTGGGCGATCCGGGGCGGCGGTGGCAACTTTGGCGTCGTCACCTCCCTCGAGTTTCGCCTGCATCCGGTCGGCGTCGTCTACGGCGGTCTTGTGACCTATCCGCTGGAGAAGGCGCGGGAGATCCTGCGCTTCTTCCGCGCGTTCGCCGCGGAGGCGCCGGAGGAGCTGACGATGGTCGGCGCGCTGCTGACCGGGCCGACCGGCGCGAAGATGGTTGGCATCGCCGCGTGCTATGCGGGCGTGGCGCCGGAGGGTGAGCGCGTGCTGCGGGCGCTGACGGAGATCGCCGAGCCGGCGATGGCGATGCTGGGGCCGATTCCGTACGTGAAACAAATCTCCATGCTGAAGGAATCGGCGCCGGCCGGGCTGAACCACCGCTGGCGGTCGGGATACGTTCAGATGTTTTCGGATGAGCTGATCGGTACGGTAGTCGATGGCTTCGCAGCGGCGCCGTCCCCGGCGGCCGCAATCCTGATCGAGCAAGTCGGGGGTGGCGCGGTGTCGCGCGTGGCCGCGGACGCCACCGCCTATCCCCACCGCGACGCGGAGTTCCTCCTGGCGTTCGACGCCGCTTGGGCGACCGAAGGCGAAGCCGAGGCGAACCTGGCGTGGATCGACGGTCTTTGGACCGCGGCGCAGCTGCATCTCACGGCCGGCACCTATGTGAATTTTCTGGATGACGAGGGTCAGGCGCGGGTTGAGACGGCCTACGGCGCCAATTACGGGCGGCTGCGCGAGACCAAGCGTCGCTACGATCCGACGAATCTCTTCCGCTCGAATCACAACATCGAACCGGCGGAATACGTATCACGCAGGGGGTCAAATGGGGATTTTTCCCCATAGACGGGGTGCGCGTCGATTGCCATGATCGAGATATTGTGGCGAGGACTATTCTGACGATCGTATGAGGCGGCTCACTAAGAGAACAATCTGCCGCAGGAGTGACTTACTATGCGTCGTCTGTTAATTACGCGGACGCGGTTGGAAAGCCAGGTTGCTGCCACTACGCGGCTCGCGCGGTGGCTGGCGGGCGCTGTCGTCTTCGCGGTGATCGCCGGCGCCCTTGCTTGGCTCGGGCCAAGCTCGGCCTCGGGCGACGAGGAGCCGCGGGTCCGCGCCTTCACGCTGACCGCGTCCGAATTCGATTGGGACATTCAGCCAGGCACCACGGTGCGCGCCTGGGGCTACAACCAGCAGGTGCCGGGCCCGGA
>JBOGUE010000608.1:0-11504 GCA_050695955.1 Thermomicrobiales bacterium
CCTCGGCGTCCTTGAGCGCCGTCGCCGCCTCCTTCTGGCCGGTGAGCACTTCTTGGAACGCCAGCGTCCAATCCAGCGAGGCATCCGGGTAGATCGGGACGATCGGCCGGGTTTTGGCGAAGGGCAGTTCGCTCAGGATGATCTTGTCCCACTCGGTCTGCCGAAACTGCGGATGCTCAGCCAGCGACTTCTGGACCGGTAGGTAGCCGACATCGGCCAGCGCGCCGAGCATGATCTCCTGGTCCCCGCCGGCGAACAGGGTCACGAAATCGGCCGCCGCCTGATGCTTCGCCTCGTCACTGGTGGTGATGCTGATGCCCCAGCCGCCGGCGTTGGTGGCGCGCTTCCCCGTCGTTGGGGAGACCGGGTTGGGCGCCAGGCCGATCTTGTCGGCGAACGGTTGCTGCCGAACGGTCGGGGCGATGGACGAGAGGTGGAGGATCATGGCCGCCTGTTCAGCGTAGAACATTCGCTCGACATCAGTGTAGACCATGTTGATTGCTACCTCCGGCGCCCAGCCCTCTTTGTAGATGTCGCCGAGCAGGTTGAAGACATCGATCGAGGTCTGGTTGTTGTAGGCCGGTCGGTTGTCGTCCGTGACGAAGACATCCTGCTCCTGCCAGTAGAAGCCGAGATTGACGACCGAGGTTACTTCGCTCATGGCGGCCGGGAAGGCCAGCCCGACGCGATCGCCCGTGGTCAGCTTCTGGGCGTAGGTCTTCAGCTCGTTCCAGTCCTTCGGCGGCTCGGTCAAGCCCGCCTCTTCGAACCAGTCCCGCCGGTACCAGAGCATGGAGTTGAAGGCCGTGCCCGTGATCAGGCCGGCGATCGTGCCCTTATAGCGAGCGATGAAGGGATCGAAGTAGTCCTCGACCAGGCTGGCGGGGATGAGGTCGTCCAGCGGGTGGGTACAGTCTATGGCGGCAAACTCGGCGATCCAGAAGCCGTCGAATTGGATGATGTCCGCCTGCGACCCCTGGCGGCACTCGAGGAGGTACTTGGTCCGTCCCTCGGTGGCGCCGACCGCGGATTCGACCTTTAACTCAACGTTCGGGTGCGCCTCCTGATAGGCCGGCACCAGTTGGGTGTGGAACGTGCTCGGCTTACCGGTCCTCGCGAGCGGCTCGCCCGTCGGTCCCCAGAACGGCTGGATGAGCACGCGGAGGCCCACCTCCTGGGCCTTGGCGGGGCTTCCTTTCGGCATCACCGTCGCCGCGCCACCGGCGGCCATGCCCGCGAGCAAGGCGCGGCGATTGAGTCGCGTGTCAAACAATGTCGGCTGCTGGGACATGGGACTTCACCTCCATCTCATCGCGGCCCCGCGACGAGTTTGTCGGCCCGCTCAGCGCGTTGTCCTCCGTGGATGCACCCTCCTCCACTCGCCGTGCCGAGGCTCGTCAGGTCGCGTGACCACCGGGCCGGGAGCGACCGCGTCGGGTCGAATGGACCAGAGGACATCCAGTCGATCCAGGAAGCGACCTACATCGAGGTCATGCCCTGAGATCCGCAGGATCATCGAGGTTCGTAGTGTACGGGAAGGCGTGCCCGGAATCTTCTTCTGCAATGATAGATTCCTCTACCCTGGTGACATGGGCGACGATACCTATCTCACGCTCTCCGTGATCCGTCCGGCAAGTCTTCGGAGCATGGGGCGCGGCTGATGCCGATAACGGGCGCGTCCGTTCCAGAAGAATCGCCGCTTGTCCGTCACGTCGCCGTGTTTCCCGACGCCACGGCGCTAGCGCCGGCGCGCGCCATTCAGGGCCACCCGGCGTTCGGGGAAGACGGCGGTGACTTCGAGTTCACCGCCCAGGGCGGTCACGTAGGCGCGCGGTGTCGAGAGGTAGAGATCCTCCTCGTGCTCGATCCGCGAAACGTTCGATTGGGTGACGTCGGGCGCTTGGGCAAGCTCCTGCTGGGTCACACCGCACGTGCCGCGTAGCTCGGCAAGCGCTAAGGCGTCCTCGATTGCCCGCTTGTGAGCCGCGATGTCCGCCGTTGCGCTAGGTTCAGCAAGCACCCGCGCCTCAAGCTCCTCAAAGGGCACTGTCTTGCTCATTCCTGCTCCTCCTCCAAGTTCGCGAGCTGTTGCCATTCTGTCCTACCGGCAACTCTCGTTATGTCAGTAATATTCTCAAGGGGCTTGTGGCCATGCCCTCGGAGGAATATCATACAGGCATGGCCTGGGAGATTGAGTATACCGACCAGCTTGAGAACTGGTACGACGACCTAACCAAGCGTGAGCAGAACCTGGTTGACGCCGCGGTGACCGCCCTTGCCGAGCATGGTCCAAGCTTGGGTCGCCCGTATGTGGACACGATCAAGGGCAGCCGGCACGCCCACATGAAGGAGCTACGCCCGCGTAGCGGTAACATCCGCATCCTCTTCGCGTTCGACCCACGGCGCGCGGCCATCCTGCTCATCGGCGGCGACAAGACCGGCCGTTGGCAGCAATGGTACGTCGAGATGATCCCCATCGCCGACGACCTCTACGACGAGCACCTAGTCACGCTGAAGAAGGAAGGATTGCTGTGAGCGGACACCACCCGTGGAACGAGATCCGCGACCGCACCAAGGACAGCCCAGAACGCACCTCCGAAATCGCGGAGATCCGGCGCGGTATGGAGGCCGTCATCCAACTAGAACGCCTACGCACCGAGCGCGGCATGACCCAGACCGAACTCGCCGGCGCGCTGAACGTGGGGCAGAGCACCATCTCGAAGATCGAGCGCAGCGACAACCCCTACCTCGAAACGATCCGCGAGTACGTCGAAGGACTCGGCGGCGAACTGCGCCTGGTCGCCGTCTTCCCGGACGAGGCGGTCGAGTTCACCGTGCCCACGCGGTAGCGTCGCTCTCCGTACACATCTCGTCCACCGAGCACTCCGACGACTGCTGATAGCTGATAGCTCGTTACGCCATCTTCGCCCGCACCGCGACCGTGCCGTTCTGCACCCGCGCCTCATACGCAACAACTGGAACGGTGGCCGGACCGTGGATCAACGCGCCGCCGTGGAGGGCGAAGACGGAACCGTGCCAGGGGCAGGTGACGGTGTCGCCCTCGATCTCCCCTTCGTCGAGGGGGCCGCCGAGGTGCGGACAGGTCGCGCCGACGGCGAGGATCTCGTCACCGTCGCGGTAGAGCAGGACCGGCGTGCCCTTGGCATCGACGCGGACCGGTTTGCCGTCCGGTAGATCGTCGAGGGTAGCGACCTCGGTCCACTTCTTGGAGGGGGACTCGAAGGCGGCGTGGTCGACGCCGATGCCGAGGTCGAAAGCGAGGTCGCCGCCCAAGAACGAACCGGCCATGACCGCTCCATACCCGGCAACCGCGGTCGCGACGCCCGCGGCGCGGTTGCCTCGCCGCCGCAGGAGCCAGGACGCGCCGTAGATGACCGCCGCCGCGCCGTTGAGCGAGGCGTGGAGGGCGCCGAGGCGACGTGGCGCTTTGTCGTTGGTGGCATCGACCCACTGGGCCGCGCCGCTGGCGGCGGCGACCCAGCCGGTGAGGAAACCTGCGCCCAAGGTCAGATCGGCGGCGCGCTCTTCGCCGGCGAGGTCGAGCAGCAGCGACGAGGTCCAGAAGCCAATCGGAAGCGTGACGACGGCCGGGTGGAGCGGGTGACCGAACCAGGTCCCGGCCAGTGCGTCCTTGATCTCCCGTGGGCTATTCGGCCCCAGGAGGGGGTTCCAGAATTTCTGGATTTGTGCGGCGGCTTTGTCCAGCCCTGGCATCGCCTCGACGATCCGATCCGAGAACTTCATCGTGTTCCCCCCTGTCTCACCGCCTTGGATGGCCAATCAGGGAAGGTGGCGCAAAGCGCGTGCCGAGACAGGAGCCAGAGGCTAGAAGCCAGGAGCTAGATGCAGGCGATACGCCGTCTCGTGGATGACGCCGGCGCCGACCGGCCACTCGCGCGCTTCCCCCGCCACGGCGCCTTGCCGCTCGTAGAAGCGGCGCGCCGCTTCATTGGCGGTCAGCACCCAGAGGCGCATCTCGGCCAAATCACGGGCATGCAGGGTGTCGACCGCGGCCTGCCACAGCCGCCACCCGGCGCCGTGCCCCTGCCAGGTCGGCAGGACGTAGATGGCGAAGAGCTCACCCACGCCCTCGCGATTGACTCCAACCAGGACGTAGCCGACGACCTCCTCACCGGCGGTAGCGACAAGGAGATCGACCGCCGGGCGGGTGAGCGTGGCACGCAGGCTCTCCTCGTCGTAGGCGCGTTCTAAGAATGCCTCGACGTCGGCCGCGGCGATGTGCCCGGCGTAGGTCGCGCGCCACGTCTCGTGCGCGACGCGCCTGATCGCGGGCACGTCGGCGTCGATTGCCGGGCGGACGGTGATGGTAGCGGTCATGCGCTACACCGGCGTCACGATCGTCTTCAGCACGTCGCCGCTGAGGGCGGCCTGCATTGCCTCGTCGAAGTGAGTCAGCGGGTAGGCGCCGGCCAGGAGCGGCGCGACCTTGACCGATCCGTCGGCCAGGGCGCGGATGGAGGGTGCGTAGCCGCCGGGGCCAAGGTGGGCGCCGTGAATATTGAGCTCCTTGGAGTCGCCGACGATCGTCCAGTTGATGGTCGAGGGCTCGTTGAAGACGCTGAACTCGACGAAGGTGCCGAGCTTGCGGATCATCTCCAACCCTTGGTTGACCGCCGCCGGGTTGCCGCTCGCTTCGATGTAGACGTCGCAGCCGTAGCCATCGGTCAGGTCGCGCACCTTCGTGATGGCATCCTCTTGGGTGACGTCGATCACCACGTCCGCCCCAAGTTGCTTCGCCAGCTCCAGGCGGTACGGCTTGGTATCGAGGGCGACGAGCTGACCTGGTTGGCGCAGTTTGGCGATCTGGAGCATGCAGAGGCCGATGTTCCCCACCCCGCCGATGACGACGGTGTCGCCCGGCCGGATCTCACCGCGGTCGACCGCGTGCCAGGCGCAGGCCATCGGCTCGATGTAGGCCGCTTCGCCGTCGGAGAGGGAGGTGGGTACCTGGTGAATGATGGCATTCGCCGGGAAGCGGTTGTAGCGGGCCATACCGCCGTGGGTGGTGCGTTTGAAGCCGAAGATCCAGTGGCGGCGGCACATCCAGTACTGGCCGCGGTGGCAGAAGCGGCAGTCGTTGCAGGGGACGATCTGCTCGGCGACGACCCGGTCACCGAACGCCACCCCGTGTTTCACTGCCGCGCCGTCGCCGAGCGCCACGACGCGGCCGGCGTACTCGTGGCCGGCGATGCACGGCCCCTCGACGTAGCCGCCTGTCCCGCCGGCGCCCCAGAAGAGCGGTCCGCCCAACCAGCACTTCATGTCGGAGGCGCAGATCCCAACCGCGCCGACTTCGATCAGCACTTCGCCCGGCCCCGGCGCCGGCACCGGCATCTCCTCGACCCGATAATCCCGCGGCCCATGCGTCACCACCGCCAGCATCGTCTCCGCCACCTGCATCCTCCCTCGCCGCCTTCCGCCTTCCGCCTTCCGTGATAATATCGCCTCCAGGCCACAACCATCGCCGATTGATCTCACAGGGTCGCCGGTACGTATCAGTTTCGGAGCGCCGCGGATCGTGGAGCCGACGCACGCGAGGCCAGAAACCGCTGACAGCTTGCCGTCCCGAGGGACCGAGGGATCGGAGAGAGGGGCCGCGCCGCCTGGCGACGACGCACTCCTGCTCGCCGTTCAGGCGCGGGACGACGCGGCGCTGGCGGAGCTCTACGACCGGTATGGGCGGCTGGCGTTTGGCCTCGCCTACCGGATCCTGGGCGAGCGCGGCGTCGCCGAGGATGTCGTACAGGAGGCGTTCCTCAATGTGTGGCGGCGGGCCGGCAGCTTTCAGACCGGGCGGGGCGGTGTTCGTCCCTGGTTGCACTCGATCGTCCACAACCTGGCGATCGACCGTCGCCGGGGGCGGTACCGGCGGGAGCTCCAGGACGTGCCCATCGAGAGCGTGACCTTCTCGCTCGAAGGGAGCGACGACGATCCGTTCGTCACGGTCGCCGGCGAGTTGGACGCGGCGCGAATTCGGGAGGCGCTCACCGCGCTGCCGGCCGACCAGCGCCAGGCGATCGAGTTGGCCTACTTCGCGGGGTTGACGCATCAAGAGATCGCCGAGCGGACCGAGACGCCGCTCGGTACGGTCAAGAGCCGCTTGCGGCTCGGATTGCATAAGTTGCGCGCCGTGCTCGGAGGCTCGGCGCTGGATTCGGGGAGAGCATGAGCCGGGACCGGAGCCAGGACGGTACCGACCGGCCCGTCGCACCAGACGACGAGCCGGTCGCCAACGAGCAGCCAGGACAGGGCGACGCCACACCGCAACCGCACGACGCGGTCGGGGCGTACGTCCTGGACGCGCTGCCCGAGGAGGAGCGCCTCGCCTTCGCGGCGCACCTGGCGTCCTGTGCCGACTGCCAGCGGGAAGTCGGCGAGCTGCAGCCCGTCGTCTCCCTCCTGCCGCGCCTGCTTGAACTGGACCCGGCGCCCGCGTTCGCCGGTGATGCACCTGACCTCGGGCGGCTGCCGAACCCAACACGGAGCCTGCGTGGCCGGATCCTGGCCGCCGCCCGCGAAGAGCAAACGGCGGATCACCTCGCAACACCGGTCGAGGAGCCGCCGGGCGCCCCCGAGCAGGCGCCGGCTGTCGAACCTGATCTCGAAACTGATGCCGCGCTTGCCGGCGCCGAGCCGGACCTCGAACCGAAACCGATACCCGAACCCGACGTGGCGGAGGCGACCGCCGCGCCCGAACCGGAATCGGCGCCGGCCGCCCTGCCGACCCGCCCACCGGGGCGAATCCGGCCGGGGGCGCTGCCGGAAGTCGCGCCGACGTCGATCTGGCAGCGCGTGTCGCGGCGCGATCGGCAATGGCTGGCGGCGGCGGTGCTGGCCGTGGTCGCGGTCGGCGCCATCATCTGGGCGCTGGCGCTTCAGGGCCGCGTCGGCGACAAGGACGACGAGATCGCCGCCCAGCGGCGCGAGATTGCCACCCAGGAAGCTGAGCTCGCGGATTTGCGCGACGCCGGCAACGCGAGCGTTGCCCTGCTCGGTCCCACCGAGGTTGGTCCGGACGCCGCCAGCGGCAGGCTCTTTATCCCCCTCTCCCAGGACGAGGGCGTACTTGTCGTCGAGGGAATGGCCCAACTGCCGGCGGATCGAATCTACCAACTCTGGTATCTGGCCGGGGAGGGGACCGCCCCCCAACCCGGCCCGATCTTCCAGGTCGACGAGGATGGGCGCGGGACCGCGATCGTCTCCAGCGACGCGCCGACCTTCACCGGCGTCGCCATCACCGAGGAGCCGGAGAACGGCAGCGAGGCGCCAACGACGGCGATCCTGCTGCTCGGTGAGCTCGGCGGCGCGCGAGGCTAGCCGTCACCGGCCGCACCGCCTGATCGGACCGCCCCGTTGCTGATTTCTCCAACCCACCGAATCTGGGGAAATGCCGACTTTGCCGCATTCCAGAATCGCTGGTCGGCCGTCCAAAGCTCGCAGTCGAGGTGCTCAGCCTGCGCCAAGTACTGCGCATCGTAGCTTGCCTGCTGGCCAAGTTGGAGCGCGATCTCGATTGCGCGGGCCGACGTGGCCGGCTCGAAATCGCGGACGGTCACGGCCTCAAGCAGTTGATGCATGAGACCCTGGGCGTCGAGGACAACGATCCTACCCCGAAGCACGTTCTTATAAAGGACGTTGCTGACTTCGCATGCGAACCAGCTCGGTACGAAGCAACGACGACGTTGCTGATCCCAAGCCGCCAAGAGTTCGCGAGCTTCGTCACTCAGGTCTTCACGAAGGAACCACTTGATCGCGAGACTGGTGTCGACGACAACCGCGTCATGCCTCGGCGGAGGGTTCATCTGGCTCCCATCCGAGAGCACGCATCAGCTCAGCCGTGCGCTCTTCTCGCGACCGACGGACCAGTTCGGTTGAGTCTTCGACGAATCCGCCCCGGCTCGCAATCGCGTCTCCAACACGCCGAAAGTAGTCGACGAGCGATTCTGATTCGGCTCGAGGGGCAATTGGTTCAATGGCCACGTCGTCTTGATGATTCTGTCGTTGCCGCTGTCGGGCAGCCGCGACCCGGCACCGGTCCGAGCAGTATCGGCGATGCACCAACCCTTCGTACGTCGTCCCGCAATGCATGCACGTTCGCTCGATGCGCCGTCGTCGGCTTGCCCGAATCCGCGCGGCCTCGCGCAGGATCTCCTCTTCCGTCATCACCATTGCCGATCTCCTGACGCCATTGGAAGTCTCTGTTTGATGCGTATACGGCAAGTGTAACGCCGCCGTCAATCGTTCGCGCCTGACGCCACCCGCGCCACGCTACCGGGCGTCGATCTCACCAACCCATCGAATCCGCGGGAATGCCGGCTGCGCCGCCCGCCAGAATCGCTCGTCAGCCGTCCAGAGTTCGCAGTCGAGGTGCTCGGCCAGGGCAAGATAGTAGGCGTCGTAGCTAGCGCGCTGGCCCAGTGAATGGGCAATGTCGAGCGCGCGGCTTCCCACGATAATACTAACGGCGACGGGTCGAACGGCAACCATGATCTCGATCAGCAAATCCTGCGCATCCGCCAGCGTGATACTCCTTTGCCGGATCCGCTGAAAAAACACATTGGCCACTTCGCAGGCAAACCATGCCGGGACGATGATGTTTCGCCGACCCCAGCGCCAACGCGCCGCCAACTCCAATGCTACGTCAGAATCTGACTCGGGGAGGACCCACTTGACGGCGAGACTCGTATCGACGATGACGTCACTCACAGGGAGGCGAGATGGCGAGAACGTGCCTCTCGCTCCCGACGCAAGAGTTCCGTGGAGTCATCAAAGACCCGTCCACGCGAAATACGTTCGCCGAGCGTGACAAAATCCTCAACGGTTTGGCGAGCGCGCTCGCGAGCCGCCGTCGCCTCCTCGGAAAGCTGACCGTCGGGCAACCGCTCCTCGCCCTCGGCCTCGCTCCACCGGTCGACACTTGCCATAATCTCGTCGGTCCTCTTCCGAACGCGCTCCGCGAGGTCGTCCGTCATCTCGCCTTCCTGAATCCGCTGACGAAGGCGAGAGGCCGCGACCCGGCATCGATCTGAGCAATACCGGCGCTGGCGGATGCCTTCAAACGACGCACCGCACACCTCGCACTGCTTGACGGTCCTGAGCCGCCGAGCAGCGCGCAGGCGAGCCGCTTCCCGTAGGATTTCGTCATTGGTCATTGCCATGGCCCGCTCCATTTCCATTCCCTCGACCCGATGTGCCTGATGCGGCAATTGTAACATTCTCGTCAATCGTTCGCCTCCGCCGCGATCCACTCGCGCACCCGCGACGGCGCGATCTGCTCGGTCAGCAGCGTGCGGAAGCGGGCCTGGCGTTCAACGGCCGGGGCGGCGTCGAGCCAGCGGCCGAGGAGGTCGTGGCCGGCATGGTACGTGAAGATGTAGGCGCGCCAGAGGGGGTCGCGGATGAAGTCGAGGCTGTGACGCGCCTCCTTTTCGGGGCGCAGGCCGTAGCGCATCAGGTAGGCGACGACCTCCTTCTCCGTCGCGCCCTCGTGGTGCAGCAGCAGCGCCGCGTTGGCGGAAACCGGCCGCAAAGCACGTTGGGCGCGGTGCACCGCCGCCTCCCGCGCTGGGTCGCCGGTCACGCCGGCGGCCGGGTAGACCGTCTCAGCCAGCCAGGCAGCGAGCTCTTCCGGCGTATAGATCACCGATTCGGCCAGGGTGGCGATGCCTTCCGAGATGACGCACTCCGGCGTGTTGATGAGCTGGATCGCGTGCTCGCCGTAGCCGCGCTCGCGGTAGAGGTATTGCTCTTTTAGGGCGTGCTCGGTGTGGTGACCAGGATAGACCTCGTGGGCGAGCAGACCGGGTAATTCGTGGGCGCGGATCGGGTTATCGGTGTTGACGTCGACGCGCGAGCGGGCGTCGCCGAGATACCAGTTGTAGCCGCTCCAAGGCTGGTTCGTGACGAAGGCGAACTCGACCGCCTCGCCGGGCGGCAGATCGACGAAGGCGGCGGTGCGTCGCCGCGTCTCATTCGCGATGACGTCGATCATCGTTCGCGCGGTCTCCGGGCTCACCTCGTAGGTGGCGCGCCAGGCGATCATGCGAGTGTGGACGTCCCCCTCACCCGGCAACAGCTCGTCGAGTTCGGCGATGGCGTCGTTGAAAACCACCTCCGGCGTGCGCTCTGGCTCGACGTCGAAGCAGTGCCGCACCTCGCCGAGGTAGCTCAGCTCCTCACCGGCGAGGCGGCGGCTGGTGGCGAGCATTGCCCGCACCTGGGCGGCCAGATAGCGGGTGCGCTCCGCGGCGCAGCCGCCGCTCGCGACCCGCGCCGCCAGGGCATGCCCCCGCTCGACGAGCGTTCGTGCTGCCGGCGGGTCGCCGGCCAACGCCGACTCCTTGATCCCCAGCGGACCAAAGTAGGCATCGACGTAGCCCGGCACGAGGCGCTCGATGGCGAACGCGAGGGCGACGTACTCCTGGGACAGCGCATCGAGTGGCGGTGGCGACGACTGCACGGGGCCTCCTCTCCTTCCTCCTTGCCTCCCTGCCTCCCAGCGTCATGAGCGTCGATGCCCAAGCATACCCGGCGAGGATTGCCTACGATGCCAACGCGCGCTGGCAGAAGCAAATAGGCATCCCTGCCGATGCGGGCGCTTCGCGCATCGCGCATGATGGATTCCGTCGGCAGGCTACCGCCAATCGGCGCTCGGAACGTACCGGGGGGACGGGCCGACCATAACAACGCTCATCCCGTTCTTTTCCCTCATCCCCCTTTCTCCTCGGCGGGCCGATACCAATCGGCCCGCCACCCTCTTCGCCGTCGCCCTGGCGGGCGGGTCGTTTCGTCGATGCCGTCTTCGCGTAGGGCTTGGCGCAACGCGGCGGCAAGCGCCAGCCAGCGACGGTGGACGCTTCGCCGGTTGATCTGGAGGCGGTGGGCGATGGCGCCGATCGATTCGCCGTTCAGCACAAAGAGGAGCAGGATTCGGCCGTCGACGGGGTCGAGATCGGCCGCCATTGCCCCCACGAGCGCTCGTGCCCGTTCTGCCTGCGCCGAGTCGTCGGTCAATAGGAGGCGGCCGTCGAGCCGGACGGTCCTGGGAGCTGACCCATGGAGACGGCGCATGGTGGAGTGCAAGCGCCAGCCGAAGTGGCCGAGGAGATAGGTGGGGAAGGAGGTCTGGCGCGGCCAATCGGCCAGCAACTCGGCGAAGACCAGATAGGCTTCCTGCGCCACGTCGGCCTGTTCCCAGGCCCGCCCGGCGAGCGTGCCCCAGCGTCCGCGCGCGAATTGCCGCGTTTGCCGGTCGAGTTTTGGCCAGATGGCGGCGAAGAGGGCGTCGCGTGCGGCCAGGTCGCCCTCCTGGGCAGCCGTGGCGGCGGCCGTTAGGCGTCGTTCGAGTGACGGCGGAATCGTCTCTGTCGGGTTCGCCACCGGCAGCGCCCAGGACGTGCCGGCCGTGAGCAGGCGCACCTGGGCGCGAGTGGGCGTCGTTGAAAGGGACATGGGAATCGGCC
>JBOGUE010000609.1:0-3811 GCA_050695955.1 Thermomicrobiales bacterium
TGTTAAGGTATCAGCACAGCCCCAGCGACCCAAGTTCTGCGCGGAATGTGGCACGCACCTGCACGAGAGAGCCAAGTTCTGCACCGTGTGCGGTACTAGAATCGAACCCTGATGCAGCCCGCTCTAAGCAACGCGCGACCGGGCGGCGTGCCGGCCGGTTTACTCTGGTCAGCGCGCCAGTTGGTTTTGGTTGACCGAATCATCCGCTTATCCGGCATGACCCTCGACGAGTTCTTGGACGACTGATAAGGAAGGAAGACGAACATGAAGCGTCGCTATTCGGTTGTTCTGACGCCCGAGCCGGACGGCTCCGCGTACAACGTCACCAGCCCCGATATCCCCGAACTTGTCACCTTCGGCGCCACGCGAGACGAGGCGTTGGCGATGGCGCAGGATTGCGCCGAGGGATTGATCCTCCCGTGGATGGATGCTGACAACGAGGTTCCGGACACCGGCGGGGCGGCGGAGATTGCCACGATCGAAGTCGACGTGGACGCCTTGCGAGACGCCGTCGTCGCGCATGCTGACGTCGTAGAGAGGCGGCACCGCCGAGGTGCGTACGGCGCCTGAGGACATCCCTACGTGATCTTCAGATGCTCTCTGAGCATCGGCTCAATTCGGCCACGCTCGTTCTGGTAGACGATCGGAAATCGATCGACGAGAGCAATTGCGTCCCGCATTGGAGGGCTGATCCACGCGATTGCTTCGTAGATCGCCTGATGCTCGGCGAGGAGGTATGGGCGGTCCCAAATCGGCTCGAAATGGAAGACACGGTTTCTTAGCTTCCGAATATCGTTGTAGCGCTGATGGATGGTGCCCCGCTGCCGGAGTCGTTTGGGAATCCTGGGAAACGCGGTCTTCAGTGGAGCCCCCTGGACACCTCGCCACAGCCGACTGTCATAGTTACGGGAAAGGATTGTCACCCAGAAGCCAAATGTAAGTTCGGACACGACGCGCCCTGGCGTTACTTGCCGTCCATAGCCCCGCACGGCGGCCTTGGCCCTTGCTACATGGTTCGTCTGCTCGTAGTCAAGGAGGCGCAGGTCGTACCAAGTTGATGTACCGAAGTGGTTGGTTAGCGTGTCGTGGAGCGTATTGCGCAACGTGACCTCTACCGCGCTCAGGGAGCAATAGAGTGCCTCGCCGAGGGCAGAGTTCCAAAGGTAATTGATGACCATATCCAGATCCGAGCCATCGCCGGAGCGATACCGCTCCAGGCGAGCTCGAGAGATCGGCGGATAAAGATCGGCAACAAATCGGGTAATCACGAGTTTGGCATCCTAGCAGGGTGCGGCTCATCGTGCTATACTTTGTTCGTATTCCCCAGGATCCTCTCTCCGTCCATCGGGCGGGTGACGAACCTGGGGTTCCGATTTAAGGGTGCCCCTTTCCCTCGAATACCTCTATTCGTAAGACCGTTTCCACATGAAGTTCGCTGACTATTGATGGATTGCTTCATCTGTGGCTTGGTCTAATCCACCACCGCCTCTTCCAGCCGCAAGGACAACACCTGAGAGACACCGTCGTCGCGCATGCTGACGCCGTAGAGGGTGTCGGCGATTTCGATGGTGCCGCGGTTGTGGGTGATGATGATGGCCTGCGTTTCGGCGGCGAGGACGCGGAGCTGGTCGCGGAAGCGGACGATGTTCGCCTCGTCGAGGGCGGCGTCGACCTCGTCCAGCAGGCAAAACGGCGTCGGGTTCACCTTCAGGATGGCGAAGAGGAGGGCGGCCGCCGTCAGCGCCCGCTCGCCGCCGGAGAGGAGGGCCAGGCTCTGCAACCGCTTGCCGGGGGGTTGAGCGACGATGTCGATGCCGGCGTCCCCGCCTTCTTCGTCGGCGACCATCACCAAACGGGCGGTGCCGCCGCCGAAGAGGGCCGTGAACATCTCGGTAAAGACCTCGGCGACGCGGGCGAAGGTTTCGTCGAAACGTTCGCGCATCTGCCGGTGCAGGTCCGCCAACAGGCCACGCAGCGAGGCGCTCGCTCCCTCGACGTCGGCAAGTTGGGCGCGCAGGAAGCCGAGCCGCTCCGCCTCGCGTTGATACTCGCCGACGATGTCCTCGCCGACGTAGCCGACGCGGCGCAGGCGTTCGCGCAGGCGTTGGATCTCGCGCTCGGCCCGCGGGTCGAGTGGCGCGTCGGGGTTGGCGTCCACCATGAGAACGCCGGGGTCGTCCAGCTCCAGGTCGTCGGCGATGCGCTGGCGGATGGTCGCCATCTCGCCGCGGGCACGCTCGACGTCGAGACCACGCGCACCATGCGCCCGCTCGGCCTCGAGCAACGCGGTCCGCGCGGCTTCGAGGGCACGATCGAGGCGCGTCACGTCGCCCTCGGTCTGGCGGACGGCCGCCTCCAACGGTGGACGCTCCTGTTGGACGGCCTGCCGGGCGGCGCCGACGGTTTCGGCTTCTTGGACGAGGCGTTCGCGCTGGGCGGCGATGGCCTGCAATTCGCCGTCGAGGGCGGCGGCGCGTTGCAAGCGCAGGGCGAGCTCGTCGGCCAGCGCCCGCTGCTGGGCGAGGAGCCCGGCTTCGCGGCGGCGCTCGGAGCGGAGGCGCTCTTCGAGGGCGGCCAGGCGGCGCTGCTCGGCGGCGAGGGCTTGTTCGGCTTCGGCGGTCGACTCGGCGTCGCGGGCGAGGTCGCGTTGCAGCGACGCGTGCTCGGCGCGGGTCTTGTCGAGCGCGGCCGTGGCTGTGTGGGTTTCGCGATCGAGTGCCGCCAGGTCTGTTTCGCCGGTGGCGTCGGCGGCGGCGAGCGTCTTCAGTCGCCGGTCGGCGGCCTCTTGTTCGGTCCGCAAATCGGCGAGCCAGCCGGTGAGGCGGGCGCGCTGCCCCTGGCGCTCCTTACGCGTGGCCAGCAACCCCGCGCGGGCGGCCTCGATCTCCTGGCGATCGGCGGTGAGGCGGCGGGGTTCTTCGGAGATGGGTTCGAGCGTGGCGGTCGCCTCGGTGCGCGCGCGCTCGCACGCGCGGATCTCCTTTGGCAGCTCGCGGAGTTCCCGCTCCCGGCCGAGCATACCGCTCTCGCGCACGGCCGCGCCGCCGGTGACCGACCCGCCGGTGCGGGCGATCTCCCCGCCGAGGGTCACCAGGCTCCAACCGGGCGGCAGGTGCGGTAGGGTCTTGCGCGCTGTCGGTAGATCGTCGACGACGAGGGTCCGCCCGAGCAGCGTGGCAACGACCGGGGCGAGGTCATCCGGTGCGGCGATCAAATCGGCGGCGACGCCATAGACGCCGGGTGCCTTGAGCGTTTCGGCGGGGAGTCCTCGGCCCCGGTTCGCCTTGACGGTGTCGAGCGGTTGAAAGGTGGCGCGGCCGGCCTTGGCGTGTTTAAGGTGGGCGATGGCGGTCTCGGCGTCGACCCAGCGGGCGACGACGACGTCCTGCACGTGTCCGCCAAGGGCAACCTCGATTGCCGTGTCGTAGGCAGCCGGGACGTCGATGAGCTCGGCGACCGTTCCCTTGATGCCGTCGAGCGCGCCGTGGCGGGCGGCTTGGAGGACGGCGCGAACGCCCGCGTGGAGCCCGGCGCCGCTTTCGTGCAGCCGCTGGAGCACCTCGAAGCGGGTCGTGGCCGCGTCCAGTCGGCGCTCGGCCTCCGCGACGCGCTGCCGCGCGGCCGAGACCGCCGCGTTCGCCGCTTCGATCTGGTTGCCGAGCGAGGCTAGGCGATCGTCGCTCGCGACGAGTTCAGTGTCATCCGCTGTTTCGGCCTGGTCAAAGCTCGCGAGTTCTCCGCTCAACTGATCGATGCGGCCGGCGCGCTCCTCGAACTCGCGGGTGGCCCGGTCGCGCTCGGCGGCGTCGGT
>JBOGUE010000610.1:0-9896 GCA_050695955.1 Thermomicrobiales bacterium
GGGAGAGGGGTCCGCCGTTCTCCCTCTCTCCCGTGCGCGAGAGAGGGGGCTGAGGGGTGAGGGCTGAAGGCTGCGCTACCCCTTCAACGCCCCGGCTGTCAGTCCGGCCTCGAGCCGACGCTGGAACAAAACGTAGACGATCAGCGTCGGCACCATCGTGATCACCATCGCGGCGAAGAGGGCGCTGTAGTCGCTGTCGTATGTCCCCTGGATCGAGAGAAAGTACAACCCCTGCGAGAGCATGAGTTTGTCCGGCGCCAGCGTCTCCGGCATCAGCACGAGCGGGAGCAGAAACTGGTTCCACTGGCCGAGGAAGTTGAAGATCCCCATCGCGACGAGGCCTGGTTTGGCGAGCGGCAGCATGATTTGGAAGAAGATCTGGTACTGGCTGGCGCCGTCGAGAATCGCCGCCTCGCCCAGCTCGGACGGCAACGTCTTAAAGAACGCGGTCAGGAAGAAGATGGTGAACGGGAGAGAGTACGCGATGTAGACGAGAATCAGCGATTGGTACGTAGCCAATCCCAACCCGAGCGGTTTGAGGTCGTCGACGAGGAAGTAGAGCGGCACCAACCCGAGGAAGACAGGGAACATCAAACCGGCCGCGAAAGCGAAGAAGATGACCCGCACTCCCGGAAAGACAAAGCGCGCCAGGACGTAGGCCGCCATCGCCGACACCAGCAGCGTGCCGGTCAGCGACCCGGTCAGGACGATCAGGGTGTTGAGGAAGAAGCGGCCAATGCGCGCGTCGGTCCAGGCGCGCGTAAAGTTGTCCCATTGCAGGGCCGCTGGCAAATCCCAGGGACTGCCGATGATCTCGGCGTCGGTCTTGAGCGACGTCATGATCATCCAAGCGAACGGGAAAAGAACGAGCAACGTCCAAAAACCGAGCAACAGATGGGTGACGCTCGCGCCGAACACCACGGTGCGTTGCGTCCCAACGCCGACCACGGCGGGCTTGGCCAGCGGACCAAGTTCCTCCGCGCCCTCCGGCCGCATCGCATCCACGCTCATCGCTCACCGCCTTGTCTCGTTTGACTAGAACTCATAGGTCTCACGCCGGGTGAGCCGCATGATCACGACCGCCAGGATCAGGGTCATAATCAGAAGCACGACGCCAATCGCGGAGGCATAGCCCCACCGGCTCCGGTCGAACGCCTGGTTGTAGAGGTAGAGCGCGGCAAGCTCTGCCCGGCGCGCGCCTGTCGTGGTGGTGCCGCCGGCAAGAACGGTGATGAGAATGAAGAAATCGAGGGCCGCGATCGCCAGATAAATCATCGCGGTCCGCACCGATTCCCAGATTAATGGGAAGGTGATGTCCCTAAATGATCGCCAACGGGTGGCGCCGTCGAGGATCGCGGCTTCGTAGAACGAGGTCGGGATCGACTGCATAGCGGCGAGGAAGATCACCATATAGAAGCCGACGCCTGACCAGATCGCCACCGCCACCACCGCCCACAGGACGGTGTTCGTATCGGTCAACCAGGACGTGCGCCCCACGCCTTCGGCGCCAAATGCGCGCAAGACGCCATTCAGCAGACCGCTGTTCGGTTGGTAGACGTAGCTCCAGAGGATGCCGATGACCACGCCGGGAATGACCTGAGGAAAGAAGAAAACGATGCGATAGAACCCGGCGCCGCGAACCGACTGCCCACTCTGCGTGAAAAGCGCGGCGAATGTGAGGGCGATCACGATCGTCACCAATGGGAGGACGATCAGCAGCTGGCCGTTCCTGGTCAGCGCCTCGCGAAATCGCTCGTCTGCCCAGAGGTCCTGGTAGTTTTCCAGCCCGACGAAGGGCTTGTTCGAGCTGAGCCCGCGCCAGCTGGTCAAAGAGACATACATCGCCTGGGCATACGGCCAGACGACGAATACGCCGTAAAGGACGATCGCCGGCAGCAAAAAGGGAACGATGAGACGGTACTTGTGATAGTGCATCGTTTCACCGGAGGCGTTTGGGCTGCGGCGCTAGGCGTTTGGGGCATCCCTCTCTGCGATCGGGACCGTTCCCCTAACGCCTAACGCCTAACGCCTACTGTCGCCTACGGCCACTCGCGCGTGTACTTGATGATCGACTCGTCTTCTTTGACGGTGTCGGCCACCTCTTGCACCGACTCCTGGAACTCCTCGATCGAGATCTGCCCCTGGATCATCTCGAGCATGAGGAGTTTGGAATCCTCGTCGAGGAGGTCGTACCAGCCAGAATACCGCGCTTGGAAGGTGTTCTCGCCAGCGGCCGCAATGGCTTCCTGGGTGGAGGCAAACGCGGTACCCAGCTCGAGGCCCTCGCCCGAACCCTGGACGACGCTGAGCGACTTCGTGGCTTCCGAGAAGCCGCGGCCGCCCTCCTGCGAGAAGAGGAGTCTCAGGTACTCCTTGCCGCCCTGGACGTTCTGGCCCTGAGACGGAACGATGAACGGCTCGCCGGCCCCAGCCAGAATGCCCTCGAACGGGATCTGGTCCTCGTCGAGCGACGGCGTCGGCGCAATGACCATGTTGAAGCCCTCGGGGATGAGGTCCTTCATCTCGTTCTCGAGCCAGGTGCCGCACGGCAGGAAGACTGCCTTCCCTTGCAGCCACTCGGTCTGCGACTGGGTGTGATCGAGACCTTCCCAGCCCTCGCCGAAGAAGTCGCCCTCGGCGAGCTGCATCAGCGCCTCGAGCACCTCGGTCACCGCCGGTTGCTTCCAAGCATCCGCTTCGAGGTTGTCGATGTTGACCATGGCCTGCGAGTCGTGCTTCCACAGCATCTGGTCGAAGACAAAGCCGCGGATATACTGCGGGTGGACGCCGGTCGTCATGAACGGCGCGACGCCGGTGCCCTTGATCTCCTCGCAGAGGGCCATGAACTCGGTCCAGGTTGCCGGATAGGTGAAGCCGTTCTCCTCCATCCAGGACGAGCTGTACCACAGGCCATAGGCCGATAGCGCCAGATTCAGGTAGTACTGGACGCCGTCGAACACGCCCGTCTCCTGGGACCCAGGAACGAGCGTTTCGGCAAACGTCTTGCCCTCGGTATCGTAGGACGGCGCCGCCATCAGGTCCGCCAGGTCGGCGAGCTGGCCCTCGGCGATCAGGGCCGTCGTGTCTAGGTTGCCGGCGCCGGAGTTGTCGATGATATCCGGTGGCTCGCCGGCCACGAAGCGCGGCTGAAGCTGCTCACCCAGGCGTTGGATTCCCGCGTAGGTGATCTCAGATTCTGGGTAGAGCTTCTGGTACATCTGGTCTTTGACGTAGATCGCGTAGTCGTCGCCGTAGCCGCCCTTAAAGATGACGACGTCGAGCGGCGCGGCCGGATCCACTCCCAGCGGGTTCGTATTCGCCGGCGTCTGCGCCCCAGCCATCGCGGTCCGCGCCTCGAGCGCAATCGCGATCGCGGGCGCCGCCAGGCCGAGCGCCGCTGCCCGGCGCAGCACGTCGCGCCGCGAATAGCGATGCGCCACGGTCTCCGCCACCAAGCGGGCTACACCTTCGTCGTGCATGGGTCTCTCCTCCATCAAAGAGATCACTCTGCCGCAACACCTCTGTTGTCGGGACTGCCCAAAAGCGTACCCGACCGCGAACGGCCAACGCAAACGAGGCGACAGGCGATAGGCGACGGGCGACAGGAGCACGGGCGATCGTCGTTCCTGACGCCTGACGCCTGTCGCCTAGCCCGCCAGGTACCTCAGCACCGACCGCGTCATCGTCTCAATGCCGTTGGCGAGACCTTCTTCGTCAATGTCGAACTTAGGGTGATGGTGACCCCACACAAGACCCTTCTCCTCGTTCTTGGTGCCGACGTAGAAGAAGCTGGCCGGGGCGCGCAGGGAGTAGTAAGAGAAGTCCTCGCCGCCGGTGTGGGGCGTGCCTTCGATGATGTTGTCGCGGCCGACAACCTCGGCCGCTGCCTCTCGCACGATGTCGGTCATCGCCGGGTCGTTGATCACCGACGGATAGCCCAGGCTCACCTCGACAGTCGCCGTGGCCCGCATGGCGGAGGCGATCCCCTCGACCAGTTCAACAATGCGGGTCGTCAGATACGACCGCAGATCCTGCGAAAACGTACGGATCGTGCCGACCATCTCGGCAGTGTCGGGAATCACATTTGGCGCTTTGCCAGCGTGGAACGCGCCGACGGTGACGACGGCCGGATCGTTCGGGTCGCGCTCACGGGAGACAAGGGTTTGCAAGGCAACCACGATCTGCGCCCCGACGGCGATCGAGTCGACCGCCGCCTCCGGGTGCGCCCCGTGCCCGCCCTTTCCCTGGATCACGATCCGAAACCGGTCGGAATTGGCCGACATTGCCCCGATCCCGACTTCGATCTTGCCCAGCGGCAGGCTCTGGGCGACATGCAAGCCGAAGACGCCGTCCACCTTCGGCTCGTCCATCACGCCGGCCTCGATCATCGGCTTCGCCCCGCCCGGCGGCGCCTCTTCGCACGGCTGGAACAGGACCTTGACCGTGCCCGCGAACTGATCCCGCCGCTCGATCAACATCCGGGTCGTGGCGAGCAGCATCGACGTATGCGCGTCGTGCCCGCAGGCGTGCATCACCCCCGGCGTCCGCGACCGATACTCGACCTCGTTTTCTTCGTCGATCGGCAGCGCGTCCATGTCGGCGCGCAACATCACCACCTTGCCCGCGCCCTTGCCACCCCGGATCAAACCCGTGACGCCCGTTTCGGCGATACCCGTGCGGATCTCCTCCACACCAAGCGTTCGCAGCCGTTGCGCCACGAACTTCGCCGTCTCGTGCTCCTGAAACCCCAACTCCGGATGCTGGTGCAAATGCCGCCGGTCGGCGATCACCCCCGGCAGAATCTCATCGATGTCACCCTTCAGCCGCTCGACCGTTTCGACCATCGTTTACCCTCACCCTTGCCGCCCTTGCCGCCCTTGCCGCCCTTGCCGCCCTTGCCGCCCTACGTCCCCAGGTACCGCAACACCGACCGCGTCATCGTCTCGATCCCCACCGCCATCCCCTCCTCGTCGATGTCGAAGCGCGGATGGTGATGTCCCCACGTCAGTCCTTTCGTTTCGTTCCGCGTGCCGACGCTGAAGAAGCACGACGGGACGCGCAACGAAAAGTAGGAAAAATCCTCGCCGGCGGTCTTCGGCGCGTGCTCGACGACGTTTTCCGCGCCGACCACCTCGGCCGCCGCCGCGCGCACGACCTCGACCATCGCCGGGTCGTTCTCTACCGAGGGATACCCGAACTCGATCGCCACCCTCGCTTCCGCCCGCATCGCCGCGGCAATCCCCTCCGCCAAGGCCGTGATTCTGTTGGCGATCTCCTCACGTACCTCTTGAGCAAAGGTGCGCAGGGTGCCGGAGAGTTCGGCCGTATCGGGAATCACGTTGGGCGCTTTGCCGGCGTTGAACGAGCCGATGGTGACGACCGCAACTTCCCGTGGGTCCTTTTCGCGGGAAACCAGCGTCTGCAACGCGGTCACGATCTGCGCCCCGACCACGATCGGGTCGACCGTCGTCTCCGGACGCGCGCCATGGCCGCCCTTGCCCTGAATCACAATCCGGAACATGTCGGCGTTCGCGGTCCGCGCGCCGGGTCCGACCTCGATCTGTCCCACCGGCAGCCCCTGCCCAACGTGCAAGCCAAATGCGGCGTCGACCTTCGGATCGTCAAGCACCCCCGCTTCGATCATCGGCTTCGCGCCGCCTGGCGGCACCTCCTCTGACGGCTGGAAGAGCACTTTCACCGCGCCGGCGAACTCGTCCCGCCGGTCCAGCAGCATCCGGCTGACAGCCAGCAGCATCGCGGTGTGCGCGTCATGACCGCAGGCGTGCATGACGCCGGCCGAACGCGAGCGGTACTCGACGGCGTTCTCTTCATCGATCGGCAGTGCATCCATGTCCGCCCGTAGCAGCACGACTCGCCCGTCGCCCCTGTCGCCACGGATCAACCCGGTCACCCCGGTCTTGGCAACGCCGGTCCGAATCTCCTCAACCCCCAGCGCCTGCAATCGCTCCGCCACGAACTTCGCCGTCTCGAGCTCCTGAAACCCCAACTCGGGGTGTTGATGCAGGTGTCGCCGGTCGGCGATCACCCCCGGCATGATCTCGTCGATGTCCGTCTTGAGTCGTTCGATTGTCGCAACCATCATCCTTCCCCTTGTTCTTCGCCGTCCTTGCCGTCCTTGCCGCCCTTGCCGCCCTTGCCGCCCTACGTCCCGAGATACCGCAACACGCTCCGCGTCATCGTCTCGATCCCGATTGCCAATGCGTCCTCGTCAACGTCGAAGCGGGCGTGGTGGTGCCCCCACACCAGCCCGCGCTCGGCGTTGCGGCTGCCAAGGAAAAAATAGCAACCAGGCACGCGGTTCAGAATCTCGGCCATGTCCTCCGAGACGGTGAGGACGCGGCCCTCGATGCTCCCGTCCTCGCCGACAACGTCCGCCGCCGCGGCGCGGACGATCTCGACCATCGCCGGATCGTTGACCAGCGCCGGCACGCCCCACCGGATCGTGGCGTCCGCCTCGGCCCGCATCGAGGCGGCGATGCCCCTCGCCACCTCCTGCACCCGGCGGGCGATCGCCTCCCGCTGCTCCGGCGTCACCGTGCGGATCGTCCCGGTCACCGTCGCGGTTTCGGGAATGACGTTGGCCGCCGTTCCCGCCTGCAAGGTCGCGGCCGAAACCACGGCCGGCAGCGACGGGTCGTTCTCGCGGCTGACGATCGTTTGCAGGGCGACGATGATCTGCGCGCCGATCGCGACCGGGTCGACCGTCAAGTGCGGCAACCCACCGTGGCCTCCCTTGCCGCGCACGACAATCTCGAAGCGATCCGAGGCGACCATCGCCGTGCCGGCGCGAGCCGCGACGGTGCCAAGGTCGTACTCCTGCCAGATGTGGAGACCGAGGGAGGCGTCCGGCGCCGGGTCTTCGAGCGCGCCGTCCTCGATCATCGCCATCGCGCCGCCGCCGCCTTCCTCGGCCGGTTGAAAGAGGAGCTTCACGGTGCCCGCGAACAGATCCCGGCGCTCACTGAGCGTCCGCGCCGTGCCAAGCAGCATCGCCGTATGCGTATCGTGCCCACAAGCGTGCATCACCCCCGGATGCTGCGAGCGATACTCAACCTCGTTCATCTCCTCGATGGGGAGCGCGTCCATATCGGCCCGAACCAACAGGACCTTACCCGCGCCCTTGCCGCCGCGGACCAACCCGGTGACGCCCGTCTGTCCAACGCCGGTTCGGATATCCTCGACGCCGAGCGAACGCAACCGATCCGCTACGAACTTCGCCGTCTCGTGCTCCTGAAACCCAAGTTCCGGATGCTGGTGCAGGTGCCGCCGATCGGCAACCACCCCCGGCATGATCTCGTCGATGTCGCCGCGCAACCGCGGCTCAGTCGCCACCATCACTGGCCCCTACCCTCCTCGCGGACGGATCAATCGTGAAGTACCGCGGCACGATACCAAACCTCTCGCCTGTTCGCGCCCCGTCCCTGACCCCTGACCCCTGACTCCTAGCTCCTAGCTCCTAGCTCCTAACGCCTAGCTCCTAACGCCTAACGCCCCACTTGTGCCCCGCGCCACTCTGCGAGAAGCTACCGCGGGGTCCGGAACGCACCGGCGACGAGGATGGGAGGACACACCGTTATGCACGTTGGCGAGCGGCGGCCACCGGAGGACCACCAAACGAGCGTGGTCCGGCCGCCCGACTTCGACGACTTCTGGGCGGAGATCATGGCGGAGGCGGCGGGCATCCCGCTCAACCCGTCGGTGGAGCACGTCCCGCTCCGCTCGACGCCCGAGGTCGACGTCTACGAGATCCACTACGACAGCCTGGACGGCATGCGCGTCGCCGGGTGGTACTGCGTCCCAACGAAGAACCACCTCCTGCCGCCCTACCCTGGGTTGCTGATCGTGCCGGGTTACATCTCCGAGCCGACCCTTCCCAAGTCGTGGGCCAAACAGGGATACGCGGCGGTCGGCGTGGCGCCACGCGGCAAGCTACGCTCGAACCGGCACTTCAACCCCGGCTACCCCGGTCTCCTGGTCAACAACATGATCGACCGCCATACCTACAGCTATCGCGGCTTCTACGTCGATGCCGCGCGGGCGGTCGACTTTCTGCTGACCCGCCCCGAGGTCGATCAGGGCCGGATCGGCGTCCACGGCAGCAGCCAGGGTGGGGCGCTGACGATCACGACTTCGGCCCTACGCAACGACCTGGTTACCTGCGGCGCGGCCGGCGCGCCCTACCTCTGCGGCTTCATGGATTCGGCCTCGCTCACTCACTCCTACCCGTACGAGGAGATCAACGATTACTTGCGGCAATACCCCAACCGGGAGCCACTCGTGCGCCAAACGCTCGCCTACTTCGACGGCATCAACTTTGCGCCTGCCATCCGCTGCCCAATGCTGATCTACGTCGGTCGCAATGACGACGTCTGCCCACCCGAAACCGGCTACGACCTCTACAAGGCACTCACCTGCCCCAAAGAGATCAACGCCTACCCCCGCTGTGCCCACGACGCCGGCGCTTACTGGCAGGCCAAGAAGACCGAGGCATTCCTGGCGGAGCACCTGCAACCAGCCGGCGTGAAAACGCGGGTAAAGGCGGCTGTTGGGTGAGATGACCAAGGGCACAAGGAATGATTCCCTGGGCTGAGAATTGAGCATGCCTACCACAGCCCTGGAAGGGCTTCGTAGGTTGAGCACCGGGTTTCAACCCGGTGAAGAGGCCAACGCATGATCCAAACAGCACCAACCTCCAAACCGACCGACTTCGACGACTACTGGGACACGGTCGACGAGGAACTCGCCCGCTACCCGGCGAACGCCGAACTGACGCACTCGCCGCGCCGCTCGACCGAATTCTCGACCGGCTATGACGTCCGGCTCACCAGCATCGGGCCGTACCGCATCTTTGGCTTCCTCAGCGTGCCGAAGGGCAGCGGGCCGTTTCCGGCGCTGCTGAATACCCCCCGGTACGGCAGCGTCAACGGGCCGCCACACTATGACGACCGCCAGCGCTATGTCGTGCTTACACTGATGCACCGGGGACAACGCCTAGCGGATCAACCCTTCGCCGCCGAGTATCCCGGCCTCCTCACACTCGGCATCGACGACCCGGCAACCTACATCTACCGCTCCATCGTCGCCGACTGCCTGCGGGGCGCCGAGTGGCTCCTCTCCCTGCCCGACGTCGACGCCAATCGAGTCGGCATCGCCGGCGACGATCTCGCCGTCATCACCGCCGCGCGCCGCAACCAGATCGCCGCGCTCCAGGTGACCGGCCTCATGTTCTACCGCCTGATGGAAGCGCGACGGCGCACCGAGGCCTACCCCATCGAAGAGATCAACGACGTCGTCCGGTTCGAGCCCGGTTGCGAAGAGCGGATCGCGCAAACTCTAGGTTATGTCGATCCGATCCACCATGCGCCGGGGGTCCGGGCACAGACGGTGCTGGTCGCCCAAGACCCCGGCGCGCTCGGCGGGCCGGAGTGGCTCGAACCCGTGCAAAATGCACTCGGCGGACCGGTTGAGCTTTACTCGGCCGCCCACGAAGGGGGCACCGATCACGACTGGCTTGACGCCTGGATGGCCGGTTGCTTGGGCGTGGAGGCGAAGCCGCGACTATGGACGGTGGTTCGATGAGCATCTACGACGAGCTGCAACTAACGAAGGTGATCAACGCGTCGGCGACGCTGACCCGCCTCGGCGGCTCCCGCATGCCGCCCCCGGTCGTGACGGCAATGGCCGCCGCGGCGGAGGCGTTCGTCGACGTGCCGGAGCTGCAAGCACGCGTCGGTGAACGGATCGCGAAACTGACGCACAACGAGGCGTGCTACGTCTCGTCCGGCGCGGCGGCCGGGATCGTCGTCGCCGTCGCCGCCTGCATGGCCGGCACCGATCCCGGCAAGATCGCCGCCTTCCCCTACCTCGACGGTCTG
>JBOGUE010000611.1:0-9695 GCA_050695955.1 Thermomicrobiales bacterium
TGCTCGTGCTCGTGTTCGTGCTCGTGCTCGTGCTCGACGATGCCATACGCCCGGTTCGGAAAGTCCTTCTCGCCCGCCTCGATGCGGACCGAGGTGATGTTCTCCCGCGGCGGGATTGGGCAGCTCCACCCATCGCCGTAGGCGCAGTACGGGTTGTAGGCATAGTTGAAGTCGACCACCAGGCGGCCATCCGGCCGGATCTGGGGATCGAGGTAGCGGCCGACCGGGTACGTTTCGGTCCCCGCGGTGCCGTCGCGGAACGGCAGGTAGAATCGGCCGCGATCCGGTTCCTTGTAGACGGTGAAGGCAACCTCGCTGCCGTCGACGTCGAAACGGACCGTGCCGGCCCGCACAAACGGCTTAACTGTGCCGTCGGTCGTGCCAAGCGAGATCGCCTCGCCGGCGTCTTCTCCAGACGCATCGAGTTCAAGCGTGAGCGCCAGCGCCGGTCGCTCGTCGAAGTAGACGAGCCCGGCGAACTGCTCCCGCTGTTCGGGTGTCAAGGGCGAGTGCTCGTCCTGCGCAAAGTACTCGTCTTTGCGGTGACGAAAGCGGCTGAGGCGCGTTTCTGACATGTGCTGCTCCGTGCATCGACGCGGCGTTTCGGCCGCGATTGGCTAATACTTCCTAATTGATAGTATAGCGAATCTGTCAAGGATTGGCGCAGGGTTCGTTCACGAATAATCGGGTCGGACCTGGCGCCCTCGAGGCGAAGTCCTCCCCTACACCGTTCCTTCGCGGCCCAATGAAGTTACTGAAAGATCACCACATCCGGTGAGGGAGTGAGGGCCAGGACCTCCGGGGCGGTGAGCATAGGAGCGTCCTGGCGGTAAAAGAGCTTGATGCCGCCGTGTTCGATGGGGCGGTCGGAGATAAAGAGGTTGTAGCCGGCGATCTTGTTGGCCGGCTCGCCGTAGCCGTCGAACTCGATGATGAGTTGCGTGCCGTCGACAGGCGCGAGCTGTTCGGCGTTGCGGATCATCCCTTCTTCGAACTGGTGGACAATCAGCAACTTGGACGGCAGCCCATTCTCGGCCGCGATCTCGGCGAGCGCCTCTTGCGCGTACGTGATGTCCGCGGCGTCGATACCGCCGATCTCCTGCCCAGGGATTTCCCCCTCCGCCATCGCGAACTCCGGGTCGATCGCCAGATGCACGAACGGCAGTTCTAGCCACGGGCGGACGCGCTCGATCTCCTCCTGCACGGTGCTGTGAGCGATTTGGACGTCGAGAATCAAAAGGATGCCGTTCTCTTCACAGAACCGGGCATAGTCGTCGATGATGTGCTCACCGGTGGTCAGCAGGTACTCTCCCTCGTCCGTCGGCCAGTCCTGCGCGACCGTAGCGATCACCTCGAACGCCGGCATGACAGGGCGGGACGGGTCGGCCGCCTCGTACGCTGCCTGCTCCTCGCGCAGCAGACTCAGCAATTCTTCCTTGCCATATTCGCCGATGATCCCCATGTTGGGGTCGTTAGGGTGACCGTAGAAGGAGAGGATGCGGTATCGGGGGAGGAGGCCGCGGTCGTCGCCGCCGACGGCCGCTGATGCCGGCGGCTCGAGATTGAGCGCCGCCGTAAACGTCGTTGTGGGCTCGGCCTCGGGCTCGGCGACCGTCTCATTGTTCGGCGTCGTTGTCGGCGTTGGCGCGTTTGGGGCGGTTGCCTCGATCGCAACCGCGGGCACGCGCTGCTTGCCATCGTCGCCCCCGGCAGCCAGGCCAAAGCCGCGCCCACCGATGGCCACC
Organism: Thermomicrobiales bacterium; assembly: GCA_050695955.1. Classification (GTDB taxonomy): domain Bacteria; phylum Chloroflexota; class Chloroflexia; order Thermomicrobiales; family UBA6265; genus JBOGUF01. The sequence goes on from JBOGUE010000611.1 coordinate 1,746, forward strand.
GCCAATGTCAACAGAACGACGAGGACGCCGGCAAATCCGCTATCAGACGGAAACCACGACGGAAGGACCGGTAGCCGTCGCGACGGCTCTGGTTCGGGCGGGGAGAGGTTCCACTCGGTGGAAAACGGCGCTGGCCCCCGCCGCGCGGGCTTAGATGCAAACGGACGCGCCACGGGAGTTAACCCGTCCGCTCGCTCGACCGGCCACCGGTCGCGGCTTGACACCATTGGTCGCCGCTCACACCGGTAGCGCGATCCGCACGAGAGTTCGCCAAAGCCTTCCCTCCTGGTCGGACGGCCCGGCACACACCGCGAATGTGATCGACCACGTTGCCGGGCGTTGCGCCCCACCGTCCCCGCCTGTCTGCCTAAACGCACCGAGCAACCGGCAGCATCGCAACGGGGGCCCCACGGCGGGCTAGTGCAACTCGGCTAGGATACGCACGGCGGTCGTTCTGTCAAGGACCACAGGCATTCGGCGTTCTGCGTTGGGCGTTCGGCGTTCGTCATTGTTCGCCGGAGTAGCCCGCGCCACGTTGCCACCGGGAACGCCTTCCGCCTTCCGCCTACGGATGCACGTAGAGCGGGGTGCCGATCTCGGCCCAGTCCCAAAAGAACATGGCGTCGTCGAGGAGGAGGTTGAGGCAGCCGTGGCTGCCGGGTCGGCCAATCGTCTCCGGCGTCCGCCACCAGGCAAAGTGAATGGCATGGCCGCGGTCGCTGAAATACTGCGTGAAGAGCACGTCTTCGAGTTTGTAATGCTGCTCGGCGCCGATGGCGCCGCTGGTCATGGTTTCGTTGGCAACGCGGGCCAGGATCTGGTAGTGGCCGGGCGGTGTTTCCCAACCGGCCATGCCGGTCGTGGTGGAGACGGTCCGCAACGGGTCGCGTCCCTCGAAGGCAGTCATCAGCTGCTGGGTCAGGTCGACGTCGATCCAGCGCCCGCTTGACGGCGCGTCTGACGGCAGTGGGGGCGGCTCGACCGGCGCGTTCCGGCCGACGTTGCGCGAGTAGATGTATTCATTGTTCGAGATCTGAGCCCACATGTCGGCCCCTTCGAAGACTTCCTCGCCCTTGACCCACTTACTCACGGTCACGGCCTCGCCGAATTGGAGGACGCGCACAATCTCTGATTCGGTCGTCGGACCCGAGCGCACGTTCGTTTCGCTCAACGCGGCGCCCTGCCAGACCTCGGGGTTCCAATCGTCGCGGTCGAGCTTCGGCAGGGGCGGCGCGTCCTTGAGGTAGTCGGCGGAGACCCAGCCGCTGTAGCCGTCAGCGTAGCCGGGGATCCAGTCGCCGTCGTTGTCCGGCACCGCGACGAACTCAGCGCTATCGGGCAGGACGGCCAGAATTTCGTCGTCAAGACTTGGACCGGATCGCATCCGCAAGCCATCGGTGGCGTGCACGAGCCGGGCGGTCCCGGCGGTCGGCGGCGTCGGCAGGAAGGCAGGGTCGGCGCCGATCAGGCCATCGGCTTCGGCTTGCATGCGACCGATCGGCCGTAGCTTGACCTCGTTCGATCCGTGGTCCTCCAGGATCGCGCGCTCGAAGAGCTGAACCGTGACGTCGCGGTCGTCGGGATCGCGGAAGGACTCGGAGACCGGCATGCCGAGGATCGCCAGATCGCCGTTCGCTTCCCAGAAGCTGGCGATGTCGCTGGAGATGGTGTGGCCGGTCTCGGGAAAGAAGCGGCAGGACGACGAGGACGAGCAGCCGGTGACCTTTTCCCGCGCCGCCGACGGCGCTTGCTCGCGCCGGATGGTCTGGGGCAGGTGTTGGCCTTGAATGTCCCACGGCGCGGCAAGCTCGGGGTTGTAGATCAGCGTCATCGTCTCGAAGGTCTGGAGGATGCCGCCCGCGCCTTCCTCGTACCGCTCTTCGGAGAGCGGGATGCCGAGCATCCCCTCGCCGCCGGCTTCCTGCCACGGCCGCAAGAACGGGTCGCTGAGGTTGTGCCCGGTTTCAGCGAAGTATTCGGTTTCGGTCCGCGGCACGATCTGGTCCGCGTCCTGCGCCAGCGTCATGCGCGGCGCCATCGCCAGCGGTCCCGCCATCAGGATCAAAGCCGCCACAAAGCCGAACACGAATCGCTTACGCGCGAGGCAATAGGAGAACCGCGTGTACGCCATGATGGATACTCCGGAATGCCGGGGACGAACGCGATCGCGGCCGGAAAGGGCCTGGCGCGCAATCGTCACCATTCGATTGGTGATTGAGCCCCTCATACAAGTGAACGCCTGAGGCGCAAACGGGGTTTCACCGCGGTAACGTTGACGCGGTAGGAGCGCCGTTCTCGGTCTCGGTATAGACTGCCACGCGCGGAACACCCGATCGCGCGAGGCACGGAAAACAGTATGCCAGAGCACACAACGTCGCCGGCGGGACGTCTCTTGATCCACGCCGCATTGCCCGTAGGACGCAGCCCGAGCCGGTTGCCGTTGCAAGCGATTGTCAGCGAGGAGATCGGCTCGACGTCGCTCTACGTCGGTCAGCAGTGGTTGGCGCCCGGAGACCGGGTGATGCTGCACACTCACCCGGTCGAAGAGGCGCTGACGTTTCTGGCGGGCAGCGGCGAGGCGACGCTGGGCGCGGATGTCGTACCAATTGCCGTGGGCACGAGCCTGTACATCCCCGCGGGTGTGGTACACGGGTTCCGCAACACCGGCGAGGATTCGCTGCACGTGATGGTCGTCTTCCCGACGCCGGCGTTCGCGGAAACAACCATGGTCGAACAATCTTAAAATCCTGATCAATCGGCCGTAGACTCGAAGAAAGGACCCGGCGTGACGACGACCCTAGCAGAAGCGACGCGGGGCGGCGTGGTCGAGAGCGTCCACGCGGGCGTCGTGGTGGCCGTCGATTCCACCGGCGAAGTCGTGGCGCATGCGGGTGACCCCGAGCGATTCGCCTATATTCGGTCGTCGGCGAAACCCTTTCAGGCGATCTCGCTCGTCGAGAGCGGAGCGGCGGACCGGTTCGGGTTCACGCCGGCAGAACTGGCGCTCTGCTGCGCGTCGCACAGTGCCGAGCCGCGCCATCAGCTCGCGGTCGCCGCGATGTTGGCCAAACTCGGGCTGTCCGAATCCGCGCTCCAGTGCGGTGCGCCGCTCCCCATCGACCAAGCCGAGAGCGGGCGCATCTTGGCCGGGATCACGCCCAAGTCTTCGCTCCACTGCGACTGTTCCGGCAAGCACACGGGGATGCTGGCGACGTGCTTACACCTCGGCTATGCCACCGAGAACTATCTGGAACCGGATCATCCGCTGCAAGTGGAACTTCGACGGATTGTCGGCGAGGTATGTCGCATCGACGCCGCCGATTTGGCACTGGCCATCGACGGGTGCAGCGTGCCGACGTTCGGGGCGCCGTTACGCGCCTTCGCCACCGCCTACGCGGCCCTGGCCGCCCCTGAACGCGTTTCCCCGGAGGCCGGCCAACGCCACGCGGCGGCGATCGATCGCCTGCGGGCCGCGATGGCGGCGCATCCCGAGAATGTCGGCGGCGCAGGCCGGCTCGATACCGACCTGATGTGCCTCTCGCGTGGCGAGATCATTGCCAAGAGTGGCGCTGAAGGACTGATCTGCCTGGCCATTCCCAAGGAAGGTTTGGGCGTCGCGATTCGGGTCGCGGACGGCTCGTTCCGGGCCCATCCGGCGATTGTCGTGGCGACGCTGGAACAGCTCGGCATCGGCACGCCCGCGTTGCGCGATGCCATCGTCGCGCGCCATAGTCCGAAGATCCGCAACCACAAGGGGATCCATGTTGGCGACCTGCGAGCGGCGTTCACGCTCGTGTGGGACGCCGCGGCGTAACTCCCCGTCATTCCGAGCCGCTGTGAGGAATCGTCCCGTACGTGTGACGAAGGCGAGATTCCTCTCTGCGATCGGAATGACGGGGTGGCAGTCATCAATCCCCAACAACGAAACGGCGGGGCGAAAATCCGCCCCGCCGTCGATGTTTCGCGATTCGTCGCGGCTATTCGTCGCGGCGCATCCCTGTCACGAGCATGACGTAGTAGAGCAGGGTGAGGAGCGAGGCCAGGAAACCAGCGATGTACGTCCAGGCGGCCGCATCAAGAACCTTGGCGACGCCCTTGCTTTCGGTGACGTCGACGAGCCCCAGGTTAGACAACGCCTGCTTCGCGCGACTGGATGCATTGAACTCGACCGGCAGCGTAATAAGGGCAAAGACCGTGGCCAGGGCAAAGAGGCCGACACCAACCCACGCCAGTTCGGTGATGCCGATCAGAAAGCCGGCGATGAGGACGATCAACCCGAGATTGGAGCCGATGTTTACGGCCGGCACGATCGCCGTGCGAACTTGCAACGGCGTGTATCCCTTCGCGTGCTGGATGGCGTGCCCAGCTTCATGCGCGGCAATGCCGACGGCCGCAATCGAAGGCACTCCATAGACCCCCTGCGACAGGCGCAGGACGCGCTTGCGCGGGTCGTAGTGGTCCGACAGGTCTCCCGGCACGGCCTCGATTGGGACATCGAACAGACCCTGGCTGTTGAGGACCTCTCGGGCGGCCTGCGCCCCCGTCAGGTTCGACTGGTTGCGAACCTTGCTGAACTGGGCGTAGGCACCCTTGACCTTCGATTGCGCCCAGAGCGAAATGAGCAGACCCGGGATCATGAAGATCAGGAACATCGGGTCAAAGAAGAACATGTTTCTCCGTCCTTATGTGTAGCCGGCGGTACGCGTACGCCCGACTCCGATATCCCTGGCGTACGGGGGAGCCTGCCGGCGGCGGTGTGTTTTGCAACAACGCCGTGCTTAGTTTACGACAAGTCGGGGTCTCTAGGATGCTCAAGTCATCGCGCATTCGCGCTTTGACCTCTCGCCAAACGGTCCGACGCCATCGCGCCATCCAGTCTAAGCTTTGCACCGAACGCGCGGCGTGAGGATGCGCCGCATCCACCGCCGGAGCACGACTAGCAATGACGATTGCCGAACGCACCGAACCCGCCAGCCGACCCGCCGGCCTCAGCCGCGCGGAGCTCGACGCGCTACTCGATTCGCACATTGAGTCGGCGCTAGCCACGCTGAATGGGCCCGCGGCCTTGTTATCGGGGATGGCCAGATTCCATTTTGGTATGGCCGACGAGCACCTCCGGCCGATTCCACCCAAGGCGCGGGTGCAAGGCAAGCGCATGCGGCCGCGGATCGCGATTCTCTGTTGCCTGGCCGCCGGTGGCGATACCGAAGTTGCTGCTCCTCTCGGCGCGGCGATCGAATTGCTCCACAACTTCACGTTGGTCCACGACGATATCCAGGACCGGAGCGAGCAGCGACACCACCGCCCGACCGTTTGGTCGCGCTGGGGCGAAGGACAGGCAATCAACACCGGCGACGCCGTCTTCGCTACCGCGCATCTTGCGCTCTTTCAGCTCGGCGAAGCCGGCGTGCCGGACGGTCTGATCTTGCGCCTCGCCGAGGCGTTCGACCAGATGACGATCGAGATCGTCGCCGGGCAAGTGCTCGACCTCGGCTTCGAGGGCCGTGCGGACGTTACGGCGGATGACTACCTGACGATGATCGCGGGCAAAACGGCGGCGATCGTCCGCTACGCGGCCTGGGCCGGCGCTCTCCTCGGCGCCGCCGACGACGCCCACGCCGAACGCTTCGCCGCATTCGGTCACGCGCTGGGCATCGGCTTTCAGATCCGCGACGACGTCCTTGGCATCTGGGGCTCGCCGGAGGCGACCGGCAAAGCGGCGACGGACGACATCCGGCAGCGCAAACAGAGTCTGCCAGTTGTCATTCTGCGAGAACGCGCCGGCGACGCGGATCGCCACGAGCTCGACGCGCTTTACTCGCAAGCGGCCATCGATCAGGATGGCATCGATCGCGTGCTAACGTTGCTCGCACGGTACGACGTGCGGACGGCGGTCGAGGCGCGCATCGCCGCCTACCATGACGACGCGCGGTTTGCCCTGGACGCGGCGGCCGGAGAAGGCGCCAACGCGGCGCACGACGCGCTGCTGGATCTCGTAGAATCGCTCGCGTCGCGCAGCGGCTAGCGGCCCGGCGCGTGCTATCCTTGGCCGGACGAATCGCACCACGACGACGTGGCCAGCGCCGTACGAACGGCAAGGAGTTGGCGCCGCGATGGCGATGATCGATCCGACGATCATGGCGCAGCTCAAACGGGATGGCCTCCTGCGAGATGGGCATTTCGCCTTCCGCTCAGGGCGGCACTCAGGAGTTCTCCTTAATCGCGACTTGTTACTGGCAGACCCGCTCTTTGCCAGCCACATGGGCTACACCATCGCCAAGCGGTTCTTCACCGACAAGATCGAGATCGTCGCCTCCCCATCGATCTGGGGCGCCGGCCTGGCGCAATGGGTCGGTTACTTTCTCGATCCGAAGGCGAAAGTGGTCTACGCCACACCGAAGAACGGCGAATTGACCATCGCCGCTCAGCTCGAAGGCTTGATCAACGACTGCCGAATCCTGCTCGTCGACAACCTCATGGTCAGCGGCGAAACGATGAGTCATTTCGCCGGCACGATTGAAGGGCTTGGCGGCACCGTGATTGGGATCGGCACCCTCTGGAACGTCGGCGTCGAACAGGTCGCCGGCCGCTCGGTCTTCGGTCTCCTCAACACCCTCTACGACGCGTTCGAGGCGGCCGAGTGCCCGTTGTGCGCAGCGGATAAGGGTCAGCCGGAGCCGGTCGAATACTGAGCTGCTAGCCGTAAGCCGTTAGCCGTTAGCTTGTTTACGCTCTTGTCGATTGACTGAGATCATGGACAGCACAGACGGTCGCATTACACGAATTGCGGTGCAGGAGCGGGATCCCAACCGGCTCAACGTCGATCTCGACGGCGCATTCGCCTTCGGCGTGAGCCGGGAGATCGCGGCGGACGAGCGATTGGAGGTCGGCCTCGATCTACCGGCGGGGCGCGTCGCCGCGATCGTCGCCCGGGATCAAGTGGGGAAAGCGACCGATCGCGCGATCAGTCTCTTAGCGCGGCGGCCTCGATCCACTCGCGAGATCCGCGACCGGCTGCGGCAAAAGGGATTTGAAGCGCCGGCGATTGACGCCGCCGTGGAGAAGCTGGAGGGGTGGAACTACGTCGACGACGCGGAATTTGCCCGGTATTGGGTGGAGAATCGAGAAACGCACAAACCGCGCGGCCGGCGCCTCCTCGAGCAGGAATTGCGGACAAAAGGGGTCGACCGCGAGGTCATCCGCGACGCCATCGACGACGCTGAATTGGACGAGCGCACCTCGGCCCTGGAGGTCGGCCGCGCCAAACTTCGAAGCTATGCCGGGCTTGAGCCGGTGGTCGCCCGTCGTCGCCTCGGTTCATACCTCGCCCGCCGTGGGTACGACTACGGCACCGTGCGCGCTACCGTGGACCGCCTAATCGGCGACCAGGATGACGAGACATGAGCCTTCGGCCCCCCGGCCCCCAATCCTGGGGGAGACGACGGACGATTACGCATACCCATTCGTCTCCCCCCAAAGTTGGGGGGTCGGGGGGGGCCGCTACCACCAAACTTGCGCGGGCGAGTCCGTAACCGGCAGGAGCATCGTCTCGGGCACGGTCTCGCGGGCAATCAGAACAGGAGCGGACGCGCGACGGATCAGGCGCTCCGTGACGTTGCCGAGGAACCAGCGACGCATGCCGCCGCCACCATGCGTCGTCATTACGATCAGATCGTCCGGTCGCACGGCCGCTAGCAACATGGCGGCGGGATCCCCGCAACGCAACTCGGCCCCGACATGCACGCCGGTCTCCAGCCGCGGCAAGACGTCCTGCAGGTACGCGGCGCACGTGCCGTCCGCCGTCCCCGCTTCCTCGACGCGCACCAACTGGAGCGGCAGCAACATCGCGGAGGCGAGGCGTGCTGCCGGCCGAAGCGCGGCTTCCGCGGCTGGCGAGCCGTCCAGTGGCACGACAATGCGTCCAAATCCCTCGGCGCGGATGGTGTGCTC
>JBOGUE010000612.1:0-8678 GCA_050695955.1 Thermomicrobiales bacterium
GCTCGGTCTCGCGGGAGAGCGCGCCGAGGACGGCGAAGGCGTCCCAGGCCTCGGTGTCTTCGCTCACCCAGATCGAGTCGAGCCCTGCCTCGTCGGCCAGCCGCGCCAGATCGACGACGCGCGCCACGCCCGCTGCCGGGCTGTCCGCGGAAAGCCAGCGGTGGTGGCTCAGCTCGAGGCAAAAGCGCAGCGGGTGGGTTGCCATCTCCGGGACCGGTCGCGTGGCGACTAACCGTTCTTGGAACGGTAGTAGAGGAGGATGCCGCCGTGGCGTTCGTCACCGGTGCGGCTGGCGCTGCCCTCGCCGCCGTCGTGCATCGGGAAGGGGTCGCCCCGCTCGATCTCGTCCGCCTGCTCCTTCGGCACGATGGTGGCGAAGAGGTCGTGGCGGCTGCATGTCCAAACGCCGGGGTGGCCCTCGACCGGCCGCATTCGATGGCGGTCGCGCGGGTGGGTGCGCCCCACCTCGCAGAGCGGATTCGGCCCGGTCGTTTGTTGTGTCTCCATCAGATGTTTTCGCGCTCCTTCGCGTCAGCCCGCGGTCAGATCATGCGGCAAGTATGCCACCGAACGCCGGGTGGATGACGAGGGAGCTACTGCTGAGGCCGATTCAAGCCACCAAAGTATTCGGGCGCGATTTCGGCGATGACGTCCCGCAGATTGGGCAACGGGTCCTGAAGGAGCCAAGCCCGATCAATCCAACATCCGGGAATCGTTTCGAAATGGAGTCGCCCGCGGTCGTCAGCTGGCACCGATTGGTATTTCTCCTCAGCGTCGAGTCGGAACAGCTCGGTCCGCTCTCTTCTCGGACGTGGGTCGATGAGCAGGTATTCGTCAACACCCGCTTCTTCGTACTCGTAGTGCTTGTGGGCGCGGTCGCGCGCCACACTGTCGTCCGAAATGATCTCGACCGCGAGATCGGCAGGGCCAACAAGCCGTTGTCTATCCACACGATCCAGGTGGTTTCGGGTGACGAATAAGATGTCGGGTTCTCGCGCGCTCCTGGCGAGACGCATTTCATATGGAGCAATGAACACCTCACCAAATTTGACGGCATCCACATAGGAGACGAGCAACGACGACAAGAACCGCACGACTCTGGCGTGTCGGGTATTCGCGGGCATGAAGACGATCACCTCACCGTCAACCCATTCGGCGTGGCCTTCCGACACGTCCGAAGCCAGGAATTCCTCATAGGACATGCGTAGGCGCTGCTCACTGGCGCGGGTCGTTTCTGACGCGAGCTGTGCCATGGTGGCCTCCCCTAGTTCATGCGGCAAGTACGCCATCGAACGCTGGATGGTTAACGATGGGGTTGCCCGGACGCGCGCTTGTAGCCGCCGAAATGCTCCGGCGCGATGTCTGCCAAAACGTCGAGTGGGTCGGGCAGCGGATCTTGCCAAAGCCAGGATTCGTCGAGCCAGAAACCGGGCAATACGCGGAAGCGGTATCGACCGTCCGCGTCAGGCGGCACGATTTCGTATCGGCCGTCGTCATTCAGTCGATACAGAATGGAATTCCTTGCCCGCCGGCGAGGATCGACGAGGAAGTATTCCCTGACGCCCGCGGCTTCGTACTCCGCGAGCTTTTCCGAGCGGTCACGCGTCACACTCTCGGGCGAAATGACCTCAATCGCTAGGTCTGCAGGACCATTGAGGCGTTGCCCATCGAGACGATTGATATGTTCTCGTTTGACAACGAGCAGATCGGGCTCGCGTGACGACCGTGAACTCAACCGCATCTCAAAGGGCGCGTTGAGTACCTTACCTGCACCCGTCCGCCTCAACAACAGTGAAAGTATCTCGTATAGGAAGTTGACGATATCGTGATGCTCGAGGTTTTGCGGCATGAAGACGGTCACCTCGCCGTCGACCCACTCGGCGTGGGATTCCGAAACCTCGGAGGCCAGGAATTCTTCGTAGGTCATGCGCAGGCGCCGCTCACCGGTGCGGTTTGTCGTCGTCGCTAGCTGCGCCATAGGATCCTCCTCGCGGCCTCGGGGTGCAACGCGCCCGGTCCGCTACCTCGCTCATCGTACCGCACCGGTCGCGCTTTTGGATTAGTCCGCGTCCATCCGCGCGTATCGCACGCGCTCCCAGGCGTTGACCCAATCGACGTAGGTGGCGATGCCGCTGTCGTCGTCGTGGACGGGCGGAAAACCGACGATTGGGTTGAGCTCAAAGAAAGGATCGAGGTCGTCGTAGGGGTGCAGCGCGCGGAGGCTGGGTTCGAGCAACGGGGCCGCCTCGCCGCTGACGACGCCGCGCACGACAGCCGCCGCCACCGTCGCTTGCGCTTCGGCCGAGAGCATGTGGTCGATGAAGGCGTAGGCGGCGTCGATGTTGGGCGCGCCAGTCGCCAGGCAGAAATTGTCGCAAAAGGAAAAGGAACCCGGCTGGGGATAGGCAAGCTGCAGATTGGCGTCCTGGGCAACGTCCATCGTTGGCGTCGCCGGCCACCCCAGCGTCGCCAGCGCCGCCTCGCCCCGCGCGAGGATCCCCGCGATCGCGCCCATATCGGGCGAGAACGCGACGACCTGCTGCGATTTGATCGAGATCAAGACGTCGGTAGTGTCCGCCAATTGCGACGTCGTGACCCGTACCGGGTCCGCGGCGCCGAGTACACGGTTCCAGATCTTGAAGTGGCCGAGGCCATCGTCGTGCATGGCGATCAGGCCACGATAGTCTTGCGATTGCAGGTCAAGCCACCTTGCCGGCGGTGGCGCGAGCAGGTCCGCGTTGTAGACCATCGGCACGGCGCCCCAGAGGTACGGCACGGCGTAGAGCTGATCGTCAACAATCGCCCAGTCCGGATTCTGGAACGCCGGCAACAGCGACGCCGTCCGCGTCAACCGCCCGAGATCGATGGGTTGAATCAGCCCTGCTTCCGCCAGCAAATGCACGACGCCATTCTGAGGCGTGACGAGGTCGTACCGCCCCGGGCCGCGGGCTCGCATGCGGAGAAAGATTTCGTCGTTGGCGCCGATGATCGTCGAGTGGATTCCGACGCCGGTTTGCTCGCGGAAGCCCGCGGTCGCCGCTGGATCGTCGTACCCGCCCCAGCAGAGCAAGCGCAGGATGTTGTCCTGCGCATGCGCACGGCCTGACCGCGCCGCGACGAACGCCGCCGCGCCGGCCATGAGACGACGCCGATTTGTCGATCTCCGCAACGTGCGATCGTGCGACCCCATGATTCCCCGCGCAGCTCGCGGTCCGGGCAGACCGCGTTCCATATCGTGCAGCCAAGCATAGCCTGTCGCGGGACTCGCAATGCGAACGCCAAGGATGCGCGTGACCGCACACGGCGAATCGCACGCGACGCGCGCGCTGTCTCTACGTATACGCATCCCACGATGAATACGTTGTTCGCGCGATGGACCGCGAGCAGCATGACCGACACCATAAGTCCAGGTGATCTGATCAATCGACACACGTTGAAGCCGAGAACCTGTGACCAAAATTGTTAGTTCTCTTCGTGGTATCCACGATTGCGAATCGGCAAAATCGATCGAGAGACAATGACGGGTGTCATCGCCTGACGTGAATGGGAGATCAAGATGGACGCGTTCCACGTGCCAAGAATCAGTTTCGGCGTCGTCGCAGACGCGCTGGGTATCCCGTCTTCGTGGCGGTTCCACCTGATCACCCTGGGAGCGATGCTGGCCTTGGCTGGACTCGACTTCGCCGGCGCCGTCTTCGCCAAGGAGTGGGTCGAGCGCCGCCATGCCGCGCTCTACCTGGCCGGGATGCTGTGCTTTGTCGTTCTCTTCGCTGTCTACGCCGCCAGTCTCCGCGTCGCGGAGCTCTCCGTCGTCACCTTCGGCTGGGTCGTTTTTCTCCAGGTTGGATTGCTCATTCTCGAACGATTCCGGTACGGCGTCGAGTTGCCGAACGGTAAGTGGGCCGCGATCTCGCTCATCCTCCTGCTACAGGCATACCTCATTCTCGCGCCGAATCCGTCTGACTGACCGGTACTGGGCGGCCGATCCACGGCGGATTGGCTTCCTGACGAAGGGAGACTCTGGATGGTCCTTGCGTTGTCCCGGTCCGCGCGTGAACTGGCCGCGCACCCGCCTCGCCTCCTCGATCACCGGCGGGCGCCGGTCTTGGAGGCACTACGGCGCCTGCAACAGCAGGATATCGCGCCGTTCTCGACGCCCGGCCATAAGCTCGGCGCGGCAGTCGAACCCGACCTCCGTGACCTCCTCGGCGAGCGACTTTTTACCTCAGACGTTTGGTTGCACCCTGCTTGTTTCGATGAGGTTGTCATGCACGCCGAAGCCCTTGCCGCCGACGCCTGGGGAGCCGACCAGACCTTCTTCCTCGGCAACGGCTCCTCTTGCGGCAACCACGCCGCTTTTTTGGCGATGGTTCGGCCCGGCGACGTGGTCATCGTCGCCCGCGACCTGCACACCTCGCTCCTGACCGCGCTGATCCTCTCCGGCGCGCGACCGGTTTACGTCACGCCACGGCTTCACCCGGAGCTCGACGTCGGACTGGGTATAGCGCCCGCGGACATTGCCCGCGCGCTCGACGCCCACCCCGAGGCGACGCTGGTCGCCGTGGTCAGCCCCACCTATTGGGGCGTCGCCTCAGATGTCGAGGGGATCGCTACCGTCGCCCATGCGCGCGGCGTCCCGCTCTATGTCGACGAGGCGTGGGGACCGCACCTGCCATTTCACCCGGACCTTCCGCGGTCGGCGTTGGCAAGTGGCGCCGACGCGGCGGTGACCAGCGTCCACAAGCTGCTCGCCGGCCTCAGCCAAGCATCGCTCCTCAACGTCCGCGCCGGCCGCGCCGACCTGGCCCGGATGGCCGCGGCCGTCCGCATGACGCGCAGCACCTCGCCGTCGCTGCCGATCCTGGCCTCGATCGACGCCTGCCGGCGCCAGATGGCGCTCGCCGGCGCAGCACTGCTCAGGCACACCCTGGAGCTGGCGGAGACCGTCCGTCGCCGTCTCCAGGCCATCCCCGGCCTATCGGTCCTCGACGCGCGCCGGCTCGGACTCGGTCCGGATCGCTCCGATCCATGTCGACTCGTGATCGACGTCCACGGACTCGGCCAGACGGGCTTCGCGGTCGAACGCGCGCTGCGTGATCGGTTCGGCGTCGTCCCGGAGATGAGCGACCAGATGGGAGTCATCTGCCTGATCACCATCGGCGACACCGGGGCGAGCGTGAACCGGCTTGTTGCCGTCTTCGCCGCGCTGGCGACCGAACAGGACGTTCTGATACGCAACGGCCGATGTCGACCGCCGCGATCTTCCGGCATGGCGGTAGCGCCGGGAATACAGGTGCTGAGCCCGCGAGAGGCGCACTTCGCCGCCTCCCGTGCCGTACCGCTCGCCGAGGCAGCGGGAGAAGTCGCCGCCGAACTCGTCGTGCCCTATCCGCCGGGCATTCCCGTCTTCGCGCCTGGCGAGGTCATCACGGACGACAAGATCAGCTACCTACGGGAGGGGCTCCGCCAGGGGATGCACGTGCGCGGACCGGCCGATCCTTCGCTCGCTGCCATTCGCGTCGTTAGGGGATAGCGGATGACGACAGGCGGACATTCTCCCAGACCGCGGGCAGTGCCGTGGAGCGCCGGGACGACTTCCGACTTCCGCCGCAAGCGGGTCACATCTGTGCAGGCGCTTGTGTACGCGAAAACGCGCGTGCTACCGTTTGGCCGCGAACAGCGGAGCGGATTGCTCCGCGCCCCTTTGCAGGTAGCGACGAGGGACACGACCGCCGATGACCCGCGCCATTCCACCCGGTCCCGATCCCGATATTGAACGCACCCGGTTCGACGTCATTATCGTCGGCGCCGGCATCAACGGCGCGGGCATGGCGCGCGACGCGGCGATGCGCGGTCTGCGCGTTCTCCTGCTGGACAAGGGCGACCTCGGTGGCGGCACCACGAGCTGGTCGACCCGTCTCATTCACGGCGGCCTGCGCTATCTCGAACATGCTGAAGTCGGCTTGGTCCGGGAGTCGTTGCGCGAGCGCGAGCGATTGCTGCGCAATGCACCGCACCTCGTCAAGCCGCTGCCATTGATCCTGCCGATCTATCGCGATGGCAAGCGCGGCCCCTGGATGATCCGGGCCGGGATGCTCCTCTACGACGTCCTCTCCTTCGACAAGTCGCTCGAGCGGCACCACATGCTGGGACGCGATGCGACACTGCGTCACGCGCCGGGCCTCGACGCCGATGGTCTGCGCGGTGGGGCGCTCTACTACGACGCCCAGGTCACCTTCCCGGAGCGCCTCGCGGTCGAAAACGTCATCTCCGCCCGCGCCCACGGCGCGACCGTGCTCACCTATGCCCGGGTCGACCGGATAGTGACCGAAGGCGCGGTGGTGCGCGGCGTCGCGTTCACCGATCTGAGGTCCGGCGACACAGTCCAGGCACACGGGCGCGTCGTCGTCAACGTCGCGGGGCCGTGGGTCGACGGCGTGCTGGACGGCGCGCCGGAGAACGCTTCCCGGCAGCGTCTCATCGGCGGCACAAAGGGGAGCCACATCGTCGTCGAACCCTTCCCTGGCGCGCCGCGCGACGCTCTCTACTACGAGGCGACGTCGGACGGCCGGGCCATCTTCGTCGTGCCCTGGAACGGCCGCTTCTTGATCGGCACGACCGATCTGCGGTACGAAGGCGACCTGGACGACGTCGTCGCCAGCGAGGAGGAGATCGACTACCTCTTGTGCGAGACGAACCAGCTCATGCCGCCCGCCAGCCTGACGCGCGACACGGTCCTCTTCAGCTACAGCGGCGTCCGCCCGCTGCCGCACACGCCGCGGGGCGCCGCCGGCGCGATTACGCGCCGCCACGTCATTCACAACCACGCGCCCCAAGCGCGCGGTCTCATCTCGATCGTCGGCGGCAAGCTCACGACCTTCCGCAACCTCTCCGAGGAGGCAATCGACAAGGTTTGTGAGCAGATCGGCGCCGATGCGAAATCGACCACGGCGAAGGTGCCGCTGCCGGGCGCCGCCGGGGTCGCCCTCGACGCCTTCCGCGGTCAATTGGAGCGCGGCAGCGGCCTGCCGGAGTCAACCGTGCGACGTCTCGTCGGCCTCTATGGCGCTCGCGCCGCCGAGGTCGCGGCGCTCTCTCGCGAGCATCCCGACCTCGCCGAGCCGTTCGATCCGGACAGCGGCGCCATCGGCGCCGAGCTGATCTTCGCCTTCCGATCCGAGCTTGCCCAGACCCTCGAGGACGCCTTGATGCGACGCACGATGGCCGGTCTCGGCCCACGCATGGCCGTTGGCGCCGACGAGGCCGCCGCCGCCCTCGCCCAGCGCCACCTTGGGTGGGACGCCGACCGCGCGGCCCGCGAAGTCGCCGCTTACCGGGCGTATCTGGCGCGGTTCAAGCCGAAGAGCCAGGTCGTCGAGGCGGCGCCGGCGTAGGAGCTGGTTGTCCAGGTTGGCCAGCTTGGCCACGTGGACAAGCAGCAGCCAGCGAAGCGGAGTGGACAGCGGGCGCTGCCCAGTGGGATCGGGCCGTTGTGGGCAGCGGGCGCCGCCCGGGGATCGGACCAATGCGGCAATCGGGCGCCGCCCCGGATTGAAATCCAGGGCTCATTCCCGGAAGTCGGATGAATCCGACTGACTTCGGGCCGCGTCTGCTCACAGACCGCGTGCATGCTTGAAGGTCGGCTGCTTGATCAGGTTGATCAGGTTGATCAGGTTGATCAGGTGATCAAGCTGGCACGGGGGCGCTTGCCCGCAGCGCGTGACCGGCGGTATCCAGCCGGGGTGGGGATGACGGGACACCGTCCCGGGCGACGTGATGCGCGGCCCAGGCCCGCACCCTCGCCGGATGTACCGCTTGTCTGCCAGAATAGTACATATGTACTATTCTGGCAAGGGGTCCGCTGGTTTCTGCGCGACATGGTTCGCGGTAGAGACGCGGGTTGGCGGTCGGGCCGTATCTGCATCATACTTTGCCTAGATCATCAACGACTGTCGAGGTTTGCGGGACGCGCCGTGGAGGGCATCTGCCCGCGATGTGACGATGAGTACCGTCGACCAGCTTGCACTCTGGCACGACCAGTCACGAGGAATGCCCAACGTGAGTAAGTTGACCCTGCCCCAACTGGAGCGTCACCTCTTTGCCGCCGCCGACATCCTGCGCGGAAAGATGGACGCCTCCGAGTTCAAGGAATACATCTTCGGCATGCTTTTCCTGAAGCGCTGCTCAGATGTCTTCGAGCAGCGGCGGGAGCGGATCATCCGAGAGAACCTCGCCAGAGGAAGGACGCCGGCCGAGGCGGAAGAACGGGCGGAGTTCCCGGACTACTACCACGACGCGTTCTTCGTGCCGAAGGCGGCGCGGTGGGGACAGGTGCGGGACGATCTGCACCAGAACGTCGGCGACGGGCTGAACAAGGCGCTGGCGACGCTGGAGGACGAGAACCCGGTGCTGGAGGGGGTGCTGGGGCACATCGACTTCAACCGGCGGGTGGGGAAGACGACGCTGCCGGACCAGAGGCTGCGCGACTTGATCCGCCACTTCAACAAATACCGGCTGCGGAACGACGACTTCGAGTTCCCGGACCTGCTCGGCGCCGCGTACGAGTACCTAATCGGTCAGTTCGCGGATTCGGCGGGGAAGAAGGGGGGCGAGTTCTACACGCCGCGGGACGTGGTGCGGCTGATGGTGCGGTTGCTGCACCCGCGGGAGCAGATGCG
>JBOGUE010000613.1:0-5377 GCA_050695955.1 Thermomicrobiales bacterium
CGACAGAGCAGACTCCGGTCCACTTGATAAGTCCGAAATCAGCCAAAGCGTCATGATGCCGTTGGGCGTAAAGTAATCGGACGCAAAGGCGATAAGCCCAGACGGCGACCACGCCGGACTGACGGCCCAGACGCTGTTATTTGCATAGTCAAGCGTACCGATCTGACCCTGAGGCTGATTGTTGGTCAGACGCGATTCATCGCCTGAGGCGAGGTACCGGAGGTACAAATCGGAATAGCTGTCGCCGTGGCGCACAAAGAGCAACTCCTCGCCGCTCGGTGACCAGCGCGGGTCGCTGGCGCTTCCATCCTCGACCAGACGGTCCGATTCACCGCCTTCCCAGATCCAGATATCACCAGATCGGCCGAAAGCGATACGGCCAGGCGGCATCGATTCCTGACCATGCGTCGACGTTGGCAGAAGCGGTGTTGCGGCGATCAATGGCAGCAGGATCAAACGGCGACGGCTGAACACTTGCTTCATTGGTCTCCGCCGTAGCCCAATTCGTTCAACAACCCGCGCGCGACTCGATCTTCGTCCCATGGACGCCTCTCCAGTCCCCAAATGATGCTCTGCTCATGACCCTTGCCGGCCAGCAGGACAACATCACCCGCGGACGCTGCTTGCAGCGCATGACGTACAGCTTGCCGCCGATCCGTGATCCGCAGGAATGATTGGCCTTCCATGCCCCCGGCGTCAATCGCGCCGTCGGCGATGTCGGAGATGATGCGGTCGGGGTCCTCGAATCGGGGATCCTCAGTGGTAAAGATACTGAGGTCCGCCAGCCGATGGCATTCCGCGCCTTGAAGTGAACGCTTTTCGACGTCCCGTTCTCCCGCGCTGCCGGAAACAACGATCAGCCGTCCTCCTTCGCACAGCGTTCGCAGCAAGCTGAGCACTTTCGAAAGCGATTCAGGCGTGTGAGCATAGTCGACGATGACGCTGAAGGGCTGCCCCTCTTCGATTGTCATCATTCGGCCCGGTACCGGCGACGCGCATTCAAGTGCGTCTCGAATCACAGCGGGTGATACACCAGCTGCAAGACCGACCGCGGCCGCACAGAGCGCGTTCTCGACGTTAAATCGACCGACCATTGGTAATCGACATCGCAACGTGGTTTGTTGCAAGTAGATGACAAAGGATGAGCCAGATGCGTCCGACCTGATTTCTTCAGCACGCACGTCTGCCGCACGATCCCGGATCGCATAGGTCACAGTCGACGCCCCGGACGAATAGTCGAGCATTTCACGCCCGCCTGGGTCGTCCAAGTTGACGACGGCCACGCCGCCGTTGGCGGCAACTCGCTCGAAGAGTCGTCCCTTGGCCCTCCGATAGGCGGCAATTGTCCTGTGATATTCGAGATGCTCATGAGTGATGTTTGTAACCGCGGCGATGCGAAAGTCGACGTCGTCTAGTCGGTGGAGATCGAGTCCGTGAGAGGTCGCCTCTACGATCGCCCAATCGACGTCAGCATCGACCATCGCCCGCAGATGTCGCTGAATGTCAACTGACTCGGGCGTGGTCTGCCGGGAATCGTGCACCACAATCCTGCCGCCGATCTTGACCGAAACCGTCCCGATCATGCCGATCTGGCGCTGATCGGCCCGCAAGACATCTTCAATCAAGTAACACGTCGTCGTCTTACCGTCCGTGCCGGTCACACCAACGACGGCGAGTTCAGCGGAAGGTTGGTCAAAGAATGCGGCCGCAACCCCTGGCAGCGCTGCACGGCTGCTTCTAGCCACGATCTGTGGAAAGTTGGGGTTGATGCACCGCTCGACAAGGAGCGCCGCCGCGCCTCGCTCGATTGCACGTTCGATGAAACTGTGTCCGTCGAAGTATCCGCCACGCAGAGCAACAAAGAGATCACCGCGGCCGACCTCACGGGAATCGACGGCAATGCCCGAAATTACCCTTGCCGGATCACCGACAACCTCGAGCGCCGGATCATGGGCGACCAGCGACGCCAAAGTCTTCGTGCGGTTGTTCTTCGCTGAATCAGTCGTGTCTGCCATACCGCCGTCGTACGACGAACGAGAGGAACGGACGATACCGTCGTTCCAGGGTAGGGGGATAGTCGATGCTCTCCCCGCCGAAGCCAACCTTGAACCGGTACAGACCCCTCCAATCTTCACCGCGTGTACCGGCGATGCGGTCTCCGTCCGCGGCCGTGCTCTCTGGATCGCGCGCGGGTATACCCCAGAGATCGTATTGTTCACATCCGTTGTCTCGTGCCCATCGCATGGCTTCATATTGAAGCAGGAACGCGGCTCCGTGGGCACGATGTTCGGTCGAGGAGCCCCCGTACATGTAGATAGCCTCAGTGTTGAACTTGCTTGCGATCAACCCCGCGGCAGGCTGATCTTCAACAAAGGCCAACAACATTAGTGCGTCGTCACCGAAGATACGCATGAAGTCGGCGTAATACGTGATGCCGTGGATCCCGAACGAGTTGCGTTCTGAAGTATCACGCATCAGGTCGTAAAAAAGCTTGATTCCTTGGTCCAAGGACTCGGGGCGTTCGATTCGCACGCCTCGGCGCTGCGCCAATCGTACGTTATAGCGAGTCTTGGCATGCATTTGACCGAGAAGCTCTTCGTCGCCAGCTAACGAGACCTTTACGGTTCTGGCAGGCTGAAAGTGTTGCGGGCCGCGCACGAATCCTTCCGATGAAAACAACCCGCGAAATGGCAATGCTTCGTCTGATTCGACGATGAGATGGAGCGATCGTCTTGATCGGCACAATCGATCGATAGCGAGAAAAAGATCGCGTACCGTATCGACCCCATTGGTTGGAAGAACGGGGCCACGCGGGATATAGCCGATAGTGAATGGTCCCGCTTGTCGAAAGAGAATCTGGGCCATGGCTAATTGGCCGCTGCTGGCGACGAGCACACGTTCGGTGTCCCAACCGTGAAGCCGCTTGAACTCACCCCACCGCCACGACTGCAATAGGTGTCCGCTCTCTAAACGCACCCGGTCGTCCCACGCTTGAGCGGAGCTTGCACCGAGCGTAGCGTCGCTCAAGTTAGCAGCGGTTGACGTGGACGTCACAGGTCGTCGTCGCTGGTAGCTTCGTCCAATGCCTCATCGAAGGCTTCGCGATCCGCCGGCCGCGCTGTTTCGGCAAGCACACGAAGCGCTCTCGCGGCGGCGTTACTACCAATGCGACCCAACGCTGTGATTGCAGCCTGTCGTACCTCCGCATCGTTGTCAAGACCACAGCGGGCCAAGCTCTCCACGGCGGATGCGTCTCCAAGTTCACCACACGCTCGTGCGGCCTCGTATCGCATTTCAGCATCAGGGCTTTCGAGCTCCGCCAGCAGAACGTTGAGCCATCGTCGGTCGAGGGTCCGTCCCATGGCGTACAAGGCGCCGGCCCGTAAACCGTCATCATCTCCGTCGTAGGCCGCACGTATCAATTCGATCATGTCCGGCAGTGCGCCGAACACCGCCGTGGATTCAAGCGCGCGACGACGCACCAGAGAGGGCTGTCCGGCGTCAGCAGCTATTGCGACCAGCTCATCGCGCAAGCCGCTCTCTCGCTCGTCTGAGAGACGTCCGTGCGCCAACTGTGCCGCAAATCGCGCTAGACCTTGGGCCGCCGCCGCTCGCACGTCGAGCGAATCATCCGAGCGCATCAGCTCACGATATTTCTCCAGTAGATCCGCGCCTACGTCTTCCCAAAGCGCGTCAATGGCCAATTGGCGGACAATTGGGGAAGGATCGCCCAGAGCGACGCGAAGCGCGCGGCCAAAGGAAATTTCGATCCGATCTTCGGCCAGTTCCGCCATGTGACGAACCGCGGCCATTCGCGCTTCGAGTGGGACGGCTGGCCACGCCTCGGCAAGCATCTTCGCATCGGACCGGCTCAGATCCGAGAGCGACAGCATATCCGGTGCGTGGAATTCCGCTCGCCTGAGTTTTTCGTTCGTCTCCTCGACGGACGCCCTCTTGCTAGGAGGTTGTGCTTGGGACGTAGGTGTAGACATCATCCCGATCCGGATCGCGAGCGAAGGCGCCAGTTTCGTCCTGCTCCAGGGCCGAGCGCAACAGTCGCTCCGAGAATGGACGTTCGATGTTGACTGCTGCCATGAGGTCGATAAATGTCGCGGAAAAGCCATGGCCCTCATTCTCATCGCCGATACGTTCAAACGTAGAGGCAATGACCGACTCGGCCCGCCGACGGACCTTGTCGTCGAGCGGCTTTTCATTAGCAAGACGCGGGAAACGCTCCTCCGTCAGCAGATATTCGTCGGCGACTGCACAGGCATACGTCGTCGGCCGGAAGACGTATCGCTGTCGCCGCTCTTCAAGTTCCAAGAGTCGAGCGTTTTGGTTGCCGCCGGTCATATATTCGACCAGAAAGTGTCCGTCGTTGTCGGTTGGGCTGATTGAGATGAGGGCTCCCGGTACCAGATTTTCGGTGAAGAAGTCGTCGAGGCCGAGAATGAATCCTCCCCGGTTTGGCGTCGGATAACGGAGCTCCACCAGATAGGTCGTGTACGACTGCGGGCATTCAAACGTCAGGACAGCCGAACGCTGGCCAGCAACCAGCGGCGCCCCCAACAGAGCTTGCATGTCCGAATCGTACGGCAACAGGCCGAGATGGTACTCGTAAAACGTCAGCACGTGATCGAGGCTTTGCCGTGTCCGATACGTAGGTTCGTCTGGCAACTCCTCGAGTAGGTTTCGATAGTCAGTCCCTATCTCATTCGGCTTCCGCCGAGTCGTTCCGATCGAGGGAAGATTGTTGGTGCTCCAGAATCGCTGATTCGAGGTGCCGACAAAGTCGAATTCACGGTGTTCGCGTGACAGCCGAAAATTGATTGCGAACCGGGTCAAGTCGAAGTCAGGAGCGCCAGGTCGCACCTGGAGTACATCTTGGACCAGAACGTCATCCGTTAGTGGCTGTTCCTGCTCCTGGATGTAATCTTTGAGCCGGCGCAGATCGCCACGGCTAAACCGGGGCACTCGATCTTCGAGCATCCACTGATCGCCAAATCCGGCAACGCGGATGTCGTTGTTCAGTCGCTCGGCGATCGCAGCGGCAAGTTCAGCGTCGTCGACGGCACGAACGTCCGTGCCACTGGCCGCCGCGACCGTAATGGTTCGTGCGGCTGGCGTCTCGACCGCGACGGTCTCAGGCTCAAGCACCGGCTCGGCTTCGACGATCTCCGCTGCCGGTTCAGGCGAGAACTCCTCGATCTCGTCCGGAATCAAGGGCTCGTCACCAAAGTCGAGATCTCCGAGCATCTGATCCAGCGATGCCCATGAGGGGTCGACTCGAGGGCGCTCGCGTACGGGCTGCGGAGGCTGCTCCGGCTTGGGCAGCGGCTTCATGAAGCGATTGGCGAACGAATGCACAGGATCGGGC
>JBOGUE010000614.1:0-2108 GCA_050695955.1 Thermomicrobiales bacterium
GGCGCAGCAAGCAGCGCCCCTACACGGTTCGGCGATCAAGAGTAGGTCACGCATGATCGTGCGACTGATTGTCCGGCGGTTGATGTTTTTGGTCGTCGTCCTCCTTGGGCTGTCGATCATCACCTTCAGTCTGTCGCATCTGGTGCCGGCAGACCCGGCGCGGATGATGGCGGGGCCGCGGGCGAGTAGGAGCGCGGTCGAGCGGATCCGGCAGCAACACGGCCTCGACGACCCGGTTTGGCAGCAGTACGTCAGCTATGTCGAGGGAGTGGCGCAACTCGACTTTGGAACATCCTTCGTGACACGGCGAGAAGTTCGTGAGGATTTGGGTCGGCATCTGCCGGCGACCTTCGAGCTCGGGCTCTTCGCCTTCATCCTGGCGACAATGGTGGGTATCCCGCTCGGCGTCGCCTCCGCGGTGAAGCGGGATTCGGCGATTGACCACATTTCGCGGTTCGTCTCGATCAGCGGGTTAGCGCTGCCGGTCTTCTGGCTGGCGCTGATGGCGCAGTTCCTCTTCTTCAGCAAACTGGAGTGGTTGCCGGACGGGGAACGCTTGCCACAGAGCGTCGACGCGCCGCCGGCTGTCACCCGCCTCTACGTGATCGACGCTGCCCTGGCCGGCCAGTGGGACGTGATGTGGCTGGCGATCCAGCACCTGATCCTGCCGGTCGTCGTGCTCGCCTACGGATCGCTGGCGGTGGTGACACGGATGATCCGCGGCGGCATGCTCGAGGTGCTGAACCAGGACTACGTCCGCACGGCGCGGGCAAAAGGATTGACAAACAACACCGTCGTCCTGCGGCACGCCTTGAAGAACGCCCTCTTGCCGACCGTGACCCAGCTCGGGTTGCAGGTCGGTCTGCTCCTCTCCGGCGCCTTCCTAGTCGAGATCGTCTTCTCCTGGCCGGGGATCGGGCGGTACGCGGTCAATGCGGTCGAGAAACTCGACTACAACGCGATCATGACGACAACGTTGGTGATCGCTCTCGTCTTCGTGCTGATGAACCTCGTCGTCGACATCCTCTATCTCTTCCTCGATCCGAGGATTAGCTACGCATGAGCGTCGAGCCGGCAGCATCGGTGGTGGTGGCTGTGGAGTCGAGTGGGCTGGCGACAAAGCGCGCCCCAAGCCAGCTTCGGCGCAACCTGCAACGCTTCCTGGTCTCCAACCGTCTCAACCTGGCCGGCGTGGCCATCGTCGCCATCTTCCTCTTCCTGGCGGCGTTCGGCGAGCTCATTTCGCCGCACGATCCGTATCGGCAAGACATCACCGGGTCGAAATTTCTCGGACCTTCGCTGGAACACCCGCTCGGCACCGACGAGCTGGGCCGCGACCTCTTGAGCCGGGTCCTGACCGGGACGCGGGTTTCGCTGCAAGTCGCCGTCGTCGTTCTCGGCTTCGCGGTGCTCTTTGGAACGCTGGTCGGGGCGATCTCGGGCTATCTCGGCGGCATCGCCGACGAGGTGCTGATGCGGATCACCGACATGTTTCTCGCCTTCCCAGCGTTGGTGCTGGCGATCGCGATTGCGGCCGCGCTGGGCCGCAGCTTGACCAACACCATGATCGCCCTCTCGACCGTCTTCTGGCCGTGGTACGCCCGGTTGGTGCGGGCGCAAGTGCTGTCGATCAAGGAGCGGGAGTTCGTCGAGGCGGGGCGCAGTATCGGGCTCAGCGGGTCGCGATTGCTGGTGCGGCATATCCTGCCGAATGCCGCCGCCGTGGTGATCATCCAGCTCACGCTCGACGTCGGCTACGCGATCCTGGCGACCAGCTCGCTGAGCTTCATCGGGCTCGGCGCGCAGCCGCCCTCGCCGGAATGGGGCACGATGATGGCGACTGCCCGCAACTACTTCCGCGACGCCTGGTGGTACATCACCTTTCCCGGCATCGCGCTGACGCTGACCGTGTTTGCGTTCAATGTCCTTGGGGATGGGTTGCAAGATGCACTCGACCCACGGTCGGGGAGACGATAGGCGGAAGGCGGAAGGCGTAAGTAGACGGCTGACGCTGGACTCGCCGGTGGAAACTCGAAACGAGTTCGTCAGTGAAGCCGACGCACGGCGTTTTACTAACGCCTAACGCCTAACGCCTTACGCCTTACGCC
>JBOGUE010000615.1:0-8024 GCA_050695955.1 Thermomicrobiales bacterium
GTTTGGCCTCCACGCCGTTTAGCAGCTCTTCGAAGGACTTCACGAAGGACGCAATCCCTTCGTCTTCGAGCTGACCGGTGATCTGATCAATGTCAATCCCGGCGGTGGCGAGGTCTTTCATGATCTGTCGCGCCACATCAACTTCTTCTTCGAGTGTGGAACGGACGGTTCCATGGTCGAGGAATGCCTTGATAGTGGCACGCGGCATCGTGTTGACCGTGTCCGGGCCGACAAGCGACTCCACGTAAAGCACGTCACTATAGGCTGGGTTCTTGGTGCCGGTGCTCGCCCACAGTGGTCGCTGAACCTTGGCGCCTGCCGCTCGCAGAGGAGCGAACCGCGCCCCGCCAAAGATATCGAGGAACCTCGCATAGGCCAGCTTCGCATTGGCTATCGCGACTTTTCCAAGCAGTTCGGAGATGCGGGCATGCTGTGCGGGGTCGTTGGTTTCGTCGATGATCGCCTGGAGTTTCTTGTCGACCAACGTATCGACCCGACTGACAAAGAACGAGGCCACGGAGGCCATGTTGTCCACCGGCTCACCGGCCGCGAGCCGGTTCTCCAATGCCGAGACGTAGGCGAGCGCAACCTTCTCGTAGTGATGGATCGAGAAGAGGAGGGTAATGTTGATGTTCTTGCCCTCGCGGAGCATTTCCTCGATAACCAGCTCCGCTTCGACCGTGCCAGGGATCTTGACCATCAAATTCGGTCGGTTCACCGAGTCCCACAGTCGCCGCACCTGGCCGCGAGTTTCGGTCGGGTTTCGTGCCGCGTCTGGAGAGACTTCGATCGAAACAAAGCCGTCCGCGCCATTGCTGTCGTCAAAGACGGGACGAAGCACGTCGCAAGCGTCCCTGACGTCAGCGACTGCGATAGCCTCGAATATCTCATCCGCGGTCTTTCCGTTGCCCAAAAACCCCACAATCTGATCATCGTATGCGTCGCCGCCGGATATCGCCTTCTCGAAAATCGTTGGGTTCGACGTGACGCCACGAATGCCGACTTCATCAACTTGTCGTTGCAGGAATCCGGACGACAGCATGTCCCTGCTGATATCGTCCTGCCAAACGCTTTGCCCGTGCTCAAGCAGTGCTCTAATCGCGTTCTTTGTCATTTTCGTCTCCTTGGGGTAGGTGGAAGCCGCCAGTGCGATCAGGAGTGGCCTTCGTTTCCTGCCAACGCCGTACCGGCAGTCTCGCCGCCTTTACGTTGCGGTTCAATCTGATCCGCCGCATCGTCGCGCCCGAGCATTTGCAAAGCGGTAGCGGCTACGCGCTCCGCGGTGAATCCGAAGTGCGCCAAGACTTCCTTGCCAGGACCGGACGCGCCATACCGATCGAGGCCGATGCTCCGACCGCGAGGTCCGGTGTAGCGTTCCCAACCGATCGTCACTCCGGCCTCAATCGTCAGCCGAGGACCATCGGCAACGCCCAGTACTTGACGTTGGTATTCCTGATCCTGCTGAGCGAAAAGCTCCCAGCTCGGAAGGCTGACGACGCGAGTGCTGACGCCGTATTCAGTCAGGAGATCCCGTGCCTTTACCGAGAGTTCGACCTCTGAGCCGGTGGCGATCAGCACGATGTCGGGCGTACCGCTGGAATCGAACAGGACGTATCCGCCACGTGAGGCATTTTCCTGTGCTGCCGTACGATCGAGTATTGCGAGGTCCTGCCGAGAGAGGATGAGGGCAACAGGATTGCTTGCCTCAATGGCGGCTCGCCACGCCTCTGCCGTTTCAATAGCATCGGCGGGTCGTATGACGGTCAAGTTTGGGATGAGGCGCAACGACATTACGTGTTCGACCGGTTCGTGGGTTGGTCCATCTTCACCCACCGCGACACTGTCGTGTGTAAAGACCCAGATCGTCTTGAGGTTGGCAATTGCCGAAAGCCGAATGGCCGGACGCATATAGTCCGAGAAGACGAGAAATGTGGCGCCAAACGGAATGACGCCACCGTGGGCCGCCATGCCGTTGACGGCGCTCCCCATCGCGTGCTCGCGGACACCAAAGTGAATATTGCGGCCGGCATAGTTCCAACCACCGCCGAGGGTGCCCTGGACGTCACCGGCTTGGGCCATCCCGGGCGACTCAAAGTCTCCACCACCTTTCATCCCCGTGTTGGTCGATGGGTTGAGGTCTGCTGAGCCGCCGATGAAGGTGGAGAGGCGTGGAAAGAATGCTTGGATAACTGCCTCGGAAGCTTTGCGTGTCGCAATCGCCTGTCCGCCGGGTTCGAACGTGGGGATGTCGGCATCCCAGTCATCTGGCAGCTCACCAGACATCACCCGGGTGAATTCTGCCGCGGGTTCCGGGTGCGTCTCAGCGTAACCCTCAAAAGCCAGTCGCCACGCGGCTTGAGCTTGGGAACCTCGGTCGATCGCGTCGCGAAACGCGCGAACGGCCTCGTCCGGCAAGTGAAACGTCTCGTCAGTGGGCCAGCCGAGATTCTCCTTTGTGAGCTTGACCTCATCCTCGCCAAGCGGAGATCCGTGGGCACTGTAGGTATCCTGCTTGTTCGGTGAACCGTAGCCGATGTGCGTGCGGCAGGCGATGAGCGTTGGCCGTTCGCTGTCGTCGCGTGCTTGGTCCAGCGCATCGCGGACCGCATTCGTGTCCATGCCGTCGATGCGGAACGCCTGCCAGCCGAGCCCTTCGAAACGGGCGACGACGTCTTCAGAGAAGGCAACGTTCGCGGTGCCGGCGAGCGTAATCTCGTTCTGATCATAGAGATAGATGAGCTTGCCGAGTTTCAGATGGCCGGCGAGCGACGCTGCCTCGGCGGCAACGCCTTCCATGACGTCGCCATCCGACACAATGCCGAAGGTGTAATGGTTGACGACGTCGTAGCCAGGGCGGTTGAAATGAGCTGCCAAAAACGCCTCAGCGATGGCCATGCCCACTCCGTTGGCGAAACCCTGGCCGAGCGGGCCGGTCGTCAGTTCGACACCTGACGTATGACCGAGTTCCGGGTGGCCAGGCGTTTGCGATCCAAGCTGACGAAACCGCTGAATATCCTCCAGTGGCAGGTCATACCCCGTCAAATGCAGCAGCGAATAAAGCAGCATGGAACCGTGACCGGCCGACAGCACAAATCGGTCTCGATCTGGCCATGTTGGGTCACGCGGATTGTGCTTCAGATATTCGGTCCAAAGCACATACGCCATGCCTGCCGCGCCCATGGGCATGCCCGGATGGCCGGAGTTTGCTTTCTGTACAGCGTCGACCGACAACATTCGGATTGTGTTAATGGCGAGTGTTTCGAGACGTTGGTCAATCGCGACCGCCACGGTTATTCCTCCTAAGGCATCGGTCAGAATCGTCGCGCGTTTCACAGCTGTGCGCGCTTACAACGTTGAGTGGCAACCTGGTGATCAAGAGGCAGGCCCTGCACGCCGCCAATCCTGGAACATCGCACGCAAGGCATGAACCAAGACCTTGCAGCGTCGTTATTATCCCACGCGGACCCGGATCGAGTATTGTGAAAGGCATGCCGAACCGCGACGAGGAGTCTTCGCGGTTGCGTGGCCCACGCCAACAAATTAGATCACTCCGTCCTGACGAAAGGTCGCTATGTCGACTTCGTCATATCCCAGTTCCGTGAGAATTTCCTCCGAGTGTTGACCGACGTCTGGGATCGGACCCATGACGGCATCAGCGCGTTCGAACGAGATGGGCGGCAAGAGCGCGCGGATGTCTCCCGCCGGCGAACCCACGTCTCGCCATCGCTGCCGGGCAGCAAGCTGTGGATGCTCGACGAACTGTGCGACGTCGTTCAGGTCTCCGTATGGAATATCCGCGGTTTCGAGCCGGCGGGTGATTTCCAAGCGCGAACGTGCCGAAAATACGGTTTCAATCGCTGCTTCGAGTTCATCGCGATGACGTCTTCTATCAGAAGTCGTTGCATAATGAGAATCGTCCACCCAATCCGGGCGTTCACAAACCTCGATGCAAAAACGCTTCCATTGGCCTTCCGTTTGAACCGCAAAGTTGACGAGTTGTCCATCTCCACAGCGATAACAACCGTAGGGAACGACTGTCGCGTGCCTGACTCCGGCCCGCGCCGGAGGTTCATCGCCGTAGAGCGTGTAATACGCCGGATATCCCATCCACTCGGCGAGTGCATCAAAGAGGGAAGTTTCGACGATCTGGCCCTGGCCGGTCGATGCGCGTTCGTAGAGGGCGGCGAGGACGCCCATTGCACCGTATACCCCGGCTCCAATGTCTCCCACTGAAATGCCTACTTTGGCCAATGCGTCGCCAGTACCCGTCGTCGCGATGACACCGGTTTCGCCTTGCAGCAACAAATCAAACGCCTTTCGCGTCTCGTAGGGGCCGCCGCTGCCATAGCCAGAGATGGAACAGACGACAAGGGCGGGGAAGCGAGCGCGCAACGTTGCGCTGGCGATACCCAAGCGCTCAGTCGCGCCAGGGCCGAGGTTTTGAACGAAGACGTCGGCATTGGTGATCAAGCGAAGCAACACCGCCACCGCGTTTGGACGCTTCAGATCGAGCGTAATGGACCGCTTGCCTCGATTGAGCCACACGAAATAGGATGAGAGTCCGCGCACAGTTGAATCGTACCGACGGGCGAAGTCACCCTCGGGCCGTTCGACCTTAATCACGTCCGCACCGAGGTCACCAAGGTGTCGAGTGCAGAGCGGACCAGCTACTGCCTGCTCCAAGGCAACAACCTTGACTCCGGCGAGCGGGCCGTTGCCGTGGGGGGACTCGTTCAGGCGATCGTCACGCATTGATTTGCTCCTGAAGATGAAGAAGAACAGTCAGATCCCCGGCCATCATGGATCGACGGGAAACGGGACAGCGGTGCATACGACATATCCCTTTAGCTAATAGACCTACCGCGATCATAGAGGGGGCTCAGTAGCTGCGCGGCATACCAAGCACTCGATGACCAATGTAGGCGAGTACAAGGTTATTCGATACAGGCGCAACCCGGTAGAGACGGGTTTCCCGAAACTTTCGTTCGACGTCGTACTCGACGTTAAAGCCGTTTCCGCCAAACGTATCGAGGCAGGCGTTAGCAGCAGCCCAACTCGCTTCGACGGCGAGGTATTTCGCCATATTTGCATCTGGTCCGGAGGGTAGCCCAGCGTCGAAGCGTACAGCCGCGAGCCGCTGCATTAAGCTTGCGGCCTCGATGTGAGCGTAAGCGGCCGCGATCGGAAACTGAATGCCTTGATTTGCGCCGATTGGTCGGCCAAACACGACGCGCTCGGTCGCATATTGCACCGCGCGATCGACAAACCACCGACCATCGCCAACGCATTCCGCGGCGATAAGAATACGCTCGGCATTCCACCCGTCGAGGATCTGATGAAATCCATTGCCCTCGTCGCCAATGAGATTCTCGGCGGGCACCTCGACGCCATCGAAGTCAACCTCGTTGGTCTCATTGTTCATCATCATGCGCAATGGGCGAAGACGAAAACGCTCACCCACCTGCCGCAGATCGACCAGAAACGTGCTCAGCCCAGCTGTTGGTCGCGATTCGTCCCGAGGCGATGTACGTGCCAGAAGCAGCATGAGATCAGAGTGCTGAACGCGAGAGATGAAGACCTTATGCCCGGTTACGACGTACCTGTCGCCGTGGCGAACTGCAACGGTGGTAATCCGCGACGTGTCTGAACCTGCCTCGGGTTCAGTCACTGCAAACGCTTGCAATCGCACGTCTCCACGAGCGATCGACGGGAGGTACCGGTCCTTTTGCTCATCGTTACCATGCCGTAGTAACGTGCCCATGATGTACATCTGGGCGTGGGCTGGACCGGCGTTCCCCCCGGTAGCGTTGATCTCTTCGAGAATGGCAGCCGCTTCGCTAAGTCCTAGGCCGAGACCACCATAGTGCCGCGGAATCAGCGCGGAGAGCAGGCCGTCAGTGGTTAGGGTTTTGATGAACTCTTGGGGATATGTCCGTTCCTGATCGTGCCGTCGCCAATAGTCGTCAGGTAATTGTGAAGCGATCGCGCGTACCCGCGAACGAAGCGACTGTACCTGTTCGGAGTCCTCCACCGAGACGCTCAGTCGCGTTCTGTCATTCATGTGCGCAAGGTCGCCTTCACTCTCTGTTCAAGGCACAATCCGACAAGGCACAATCCGACATCGATGCTACCATCGTTTCGACCATTGGGGGTGAGGAGGTGGACGAAGTCCCTCGGCGACAAAGTGTGCTAACAGAACGGGATCCGAATGGTGTCGGGCTCATCGCTCTCAATCGACCAGACGTTCGCCACGCCCTAGACAACGATCTCATTGAAGCGATCGCGGCGAATCTGGATGCCTTTGCGCGGGACCCAACGCTTCGCGTGCTGATCTTGACCAGTACAGGCATCGATGCCTTCTGTTCTGGCGCCGATCTGAACGAACGCCGCCGCATGACTCCGCTGCTACGCGGAGCGCACTCTCGCGCTATCGAAGGGTTGGCGGACGCAATCGCATCTTGTCCGGTGCCGACCATTGCAGCGGTCAATGGCTTCGCGCTGGCTGGAGGGGCCGAGTTGGCCGTGGCATGCGACCTCCGCGTTGCCGCCTCGACTGCCATCTTCGGCTTCCCGGAAGTCCGCATCGGCATCTTCCCGGGTGCCGGCGGCGGCGTGCGTTTGCCCAGGCTGATTGGCATGGGATCTGCCAGAGAGTTGCTCCTCACCGGCCGGCGCATAGAAGCGGGCGATGCGCTCCGCATTGGGCTGATCGAACACCTTGTATCAGGGAACGATGCCCTTCCGGTCGCGAGGGCTTTGGCAACAACAATCGCGGAAAACGCTCCTCTTGCAGTTCGCGCACTGAAACTGGCACTTCGCGAGTCAGCGGGCCTTTCAGACTCGAAGGCGGCTGAAATTATCGCACGACACCGTCGCCAACTCGATGACACGGAGGACTATGCCGAAGGGCTAGCCGCATTCGCGGAACACCGACCTCCTCGGTTTGTTGGACGCTAAATGTCAGATTGTTTTGGCTGCTTCGACCAACGCGCGAACGCGTTCGGCGTCGACCACGTTCGTCACGATACCGTCGACCTTCATGGCCGTTCCAACAATAACGCCATCGGCAATACCGAGAGTCCCCCGGATGTTTTCGACTGACACTCCACTGCCCGCAAAAACGAGCGAGTTACCTATCACCGACCTTACCAACGCGAGCTCCGCTTCATCAGCAGCCATGCCTGTAGCGGGACCGGTCAC
Organism: Thermomicrobiales bacterium; assembly: GCA_050695955.1. Lineage (GTDB taxonomy): Bacteria > Chloroflexota > Chloroflexia > Thermomicrobiales > UBA6265 > JBOGUF01. The sequence goes on from JBOGUE010000615.1 coordinate 7,201, forward strand.
GATGACAGCCGCGGCCAGACCGCGCTCGATCGCATCCGTCGCCTGCTCGGCGACTGGCCGCGGAGCAAGCTGGGCGGCGTGCTTGACATCGATGTCAGCCCAAACATCAACCTCCGCGCCGAGCCCGCGGATCAGGGCCTGAACCAATTCGGCTTCTCCTTGGATGATGCCTTGATCCGTCACCGCGGCGCCAACGTACACATTGGCGCGTACAAATCGGGCGCCGGACATTGCCGCAATACTCACGGCGCCGACCACGTCGTTCCGCAACAAGTTGACCCCGACCGGAAGGCCGCTTTCTTGCGCGACGACGATAGTCGCACGGGTCATGGCAGCGATCACGTACGGCTCAACCGATCCCCGCCGAAAAGGTGCGTCACCGAAGTTTTCGACGATGATCGCGTCCACACCACCATTCGCGTAGCTAACAGCATCTTTCCGAGCCGTGTCCAGAATCGCGAGGAGACTCGCCGCGGGGCCGCCTTTCGCTGTCCCTGGCAACGGAGGAAGGTGCACCACGCCGATCACGCGCGGGGAAAATGCTCGACCGCGGCTCACGAGCCGCCGCCATTGGACGCCAGTCCAGCCAAAAGAGCTCCTGCCGCGAAGATCAGCATCAAGATGGCAAAGAGGGTGAAACCACCGCGCGACCTCACGGCACGCGGCTGCCGCGCGACGTAACGCGCATGCAACAGCGACAGCGCAAAGAGCGCGGCGCCTCCGGCGATGCCGAACCAAACGACTGCCTGCCCGTTCACTCTCCTCGTGTCCTCCATCCACTATTGGGACATTACAGTTCCTACGAGACCGAGTATGCGCAATTG